>JASFGF010000059.1:0-10327 GCA_050123915.1 Desulfobacterales bacterium
TTTTTACTGACCCTGATCTGTCCGGTTCCCTTGCAGTCCGTACATGGATGAGGTATGGTTTGGCCGTTACCGTTGCATTGATAGCATGTTGTTCTTACGGTAAAAAATCCCTGACTTTTGGAGACCTGACCTGTACCGTTGCACTGCCAGCAGGTATCGGGATGGGAGCCCGGTTCGCATTTCGTACCCTCGCAGGACGAGCAGATCTCCATTTTTTCTAAATTAATCTCGGTTTCCGTCCCAAAAGCGGCTTCCATAAAACTGAGCGTCAGATCGTAGCGAAGATCAGAACCCCTTTGGGTTCTGCTTCTTGAACGCCGTCCACTGCTGAATCCAAAAAAATCTTCAAAAATTCCGCCAAAACTCGAAAAAATATCGTCAAAACCGCTGAATCCTGAAAAACCGGACCCTTCAAGCCCTTGGTGGCCAAACTGGTCATAGATATTTCGCTTTTGTGGGTCCCGAAGGACCTCATAAGCCTCTGCAGCCTCTTTGAAACTTTCTTCAGCTTTTTTATCGCCGGGATTTCGATCAGGGTGGTATTTTAAGGCCAGTTTTCGATAACTGGCTTTTAGGTCACTTTCACTGGCAGTACGGTCAACGCCTAAAACTTCGTAGTAATCTCTTTTGGTTGTCATTTATTTACCTGGTAATTGAACGGACATTTCTTGAACAGTATCAACAAATAAGCATAGGAATGTCACTAATCTAATACAGAAACACCGGTTGTCAATGAAAATTTGAGGTTAAAATCAGATAAGGTTTTAGCTCTTCGACTTCGCTTCCAGCCCTTAGCGCTTACGGCCGGAGGGTGAGCCTACGTCTCCGCTTCCAGCCCATAGGGCTTAAAGACCGGCGTCCGGCTCGTAGAGCTATCCGAGACGAAGTCTCTAAGAGACGGAGTCCTACAGCTGTGAGAGAGGGGAGAGTAGAATTTAAAGGATTCGGACTTGAGTCATAATAAAGAAAGGGATGGGCGGGTAAGTATAAATGTCATGCAAACTATCCCAGAAATGATCGCCGGAGAATCGTATCTTTTTGCCATCGTTTATCGTCCCGGTATGGGAATTCAATGTTGTAGTGAAGTCCTCGACTTTCTTTTCGATGTCTTGCGCACTTGATAATCAGTTCTGCTACCATAGCGATATTCCGAAGCTCGATAAGATCTGCCGAAACTTTGAAGTCCCAATAATATTCCCGGATCTCTTGCTGGATGATTTCAATACGTCGTTTTGCTCTTTCCAGTCGCTTGTTCGATCGAACGATGCCGACATAGTTCCACATAAATCGCCGGATCTCATCCCAGTTTTGAGAAACCATAATGACTTCATCACTGTCTGTGGTTCCGACTTCATCCCATGCCGGAGGATCAGGGGTAAGGCTAAAATCCAGCGTATCGATATCCTTGATAGCCTGCCGGGCAGCCATATGGGAATAAACCAGCGCTTCGATCAAAGAGTTGCTTGCAAGTCTATTGGCCCCGTGCAATCCAGTACAGGCTGTTTCGCCGATGGCGTAAAGTCGATGCAAATCCGTTTTACCATGCATATCGGTTGCAATGCCTCCGCACATATAATGGGCAGCCGGAACAACCGGGAACGGTTCCCTTGTCATATCAAAACCAAAAGCGAGGCACTTTTCATATAGATTGGGGAAACGTTCCTTGATGAAATCGGATTTTTTATGAGAAATGTCAAGAAACACGGAATCTGTTCCGCTTTTTTTAAGTTCTGCGTCTATGGCCCGAGCAACCACATCACGACATGCGAGATCCTTTTTAGCGTCATATTTTTCCATAAAAGGGTCGCCGGAAGCATCAAGCAGTATAGCGCCTTCTCCCCTTAAGGCCTCTGAAATCAAGAAGTTTTTGGCTTCGGGGTGATATAGACATGTTGGATGAAACTGGACAAATTCGAGGTTGGCCACGGTAGCCCCGGCACGGTAAGCCATGGCAATCCCGTCACCCGTTGCAATGTCCGGATTACTGGTGTAAAGATAAACCTTTCCGGCGCCGCCGGTGGCAAGCAACGTGACCTTGGCACAGAAAGTTTTGACCTGGTTGGTCTGCTGATCCAGAACATATGCCCCGCAACAGTAGTCTTCATGGGTCGTGGTGATCACGCCTCTTTTCATGCGGGTCGAAATGGTAATGAGATCAATGGCGATGTGGTTTTCAAACAGGTGAATTCGAGGATTATTTTTTACATGTTCGACCAGGACGCTTTCGACTTCCTTTCCGGTCATGTCATGGGCATGAACAATCCGCTTTTGAGAATGGCCGCCCTCACGTCCCAAGTCCAAATCAGGCTCGCCGTTGGGCAATTCAGGAGATGATAGCTGATCGGCTCTGAGATTGAAATGTACCCCTAAATCGATCAATTCACGGATCCTGTCAGGACCGTTTTTGACCACCATTTCAACAACATCCCGGTTACAAAGTCCGTCTCCGGAATCCAGCGTATCTTGAATATGAAGATCGAATGAATCCAGCTTACCAAAAACCGAAGCGATTCCACCTTGGGCATGGGAGGTGTTACTGTCCATGATTCCTTTTTTGGTGACCAAAGCAACGTCACCGAACTCTGCTACCTTAAGAGCAAAGGTAAGGCCGGCGATGCCGCTCCCGATAATTAGAAAGTCTGTTTTATTGAGTGCCATAACATCACTTTAAATTTGAGTCCTCTGCTGCGTCTTGGAGCGAAGCAGAAATCTCGCCACCCGGGATCGGAACAGAAAGGAGATTCCGATCCATTCGGGGTTGAAACATAGCAGAGATACAGTTTAATCGGGACAGCGCGGTATGAATTTAAATGAAAGATAGGAATTTTAGCCTTTCGTTTATGAGATCCCTCAGGTTTATCCGCCTCTGGAGGGTTCACCTGCGAGGGTTTCATAAAATCGTAACATAATTTTATTCAGTCATTCAAAATGCCTGTTCATGGGAATGTGAATCAGGAATGACTTTTAAAATTAGAAAAAATATGATACCATCATAAAGTTTTATAAGCAACCAAGATTAAGGATTTAACAAAAAGTTCATATTTAAAATAAAAAATTAGCAAAGCCAAGAGGAGATCGATAGAATTTTATGATTGCTTACGATTTGCAATGCGTCAAAGGTCATTCTTTCGAGGGTTGGTTTGAAGACCGAAAGGCTTATGAAGCGCAGAAAAAAAAGGCGCTCATCGCTTGTCCGGTTTGTAACAGCACTTCAATTGCCAGGGTTCCTTCGACCTTTGCCATAAAATCATCTAATCCATTAAAAGAATTTTCTGATCAACAGGCAGACATTGAAAACATTGGTAAAAAGATTGTAGACTTTGTTGAAAATAATTTTGATGATGTCGGCGCTGATTTTGCCAAAGAAGCCTTGAAAATGCATTATGGTGTTACGAAGGCAAGAAATATCAAAGGCGTCAGTACCAAAGAAGAAGAAAAGACCTTAATAGAAGAGGGGGTCCATTTTATTAAAGTCCCCATGCCGGAAATACCGGACACCGATGCCTGACACGATGATATTTATGACATATTCGGATGAACCCGGGCACCCCATGCGTTAAGGTTTTTTGAAATGAATGCAATGATTTTCTGATGTATGACCTGTCCCTTTCCTTCCACAAACATCGGTTCCCCGAATTTAATATAAAGTTTCTTACTAGGATCGACAGGACCCATATCTTTGATGATTTTTCCATTTCCTTGGAAATCGGTCTTTAATGCAACCGGTACCACCGGAACATTGGCCCGTTGTGCTAACTTTACGCCCAATGAATTAAATGTGGTTTGATCGAATATAGTGCTTCTGGTGGCCTGAGGGAATATGATAATGGAACAACCACTGGAAATGAGACTCAAACCTTGGTTTAATACTGTCCTTAAGTCTTGTCTGGGATTTTCCCGAGTGACGGCAATGGGATGGATGGCCCTTATAATGGTACCGAGAACCGGATATTTAAGGAGTCCTTCCTTAACCACAAACGTTACTTTGCTGAATGCAAGCAGTATACAAGGGAGAACCAGTGTGTCGAGAAGGCTCATGTGGTTGGCGACATAAACAACCGGCCCCTTATGGCCGTTAAGGGCTTTTAACCCGGATATATGGAACTTTCCACCTGCCGATTCTACAATTTTAAGAACACCCAGCGATCCTTTGGCCCATGTTTTGCCTTCATAAGGCATCTTACTTGCGGTCAAACTTTCCGCCAGAATGATATTAAAAAGCTGAGTATAATAGATCAACGTCGCCCAAGTGTAAAATCTATTTACAAGAAAACGACGTTTTCGGGAGCTTTGATAAGAGAATTCGGTTTTGAGAAGATGCCAGAAGCGATCTGTCGTCATTTTTCCTTTTCAATTTGGCAGAGCATAAAGTTAAATTCAAAAGCGCTCTGTCAATCTGTTAATAATCAGATTGTTAAAAACTGACTGAATTAAGCATCCAAACGAATGCTTTCTTCAAATCGAGAATTAAGGCGGTTTAAACGACTTCTTTGTTCTTTTACACAGATTGAGATGGATTTTAAATTTTCTCCTGGATAAGGGGGCTTCTTTGCGATTTCAAGACAAAAGTCCAGCCCTTCTTCAAGATTCTGTTTATATTCAAGCATTGTTGTGATTTCTTTCTTTGTGTAAGAGGAACTCAATACCTTCTTTTCAAAATCATCCATGAACATTTCAATTTCTTTGGCAAACATATGAGGACGTTTTAATGGAACCAAAGATGGTCCTCTTCCATAAATATGGTCTACCATCTCTTTAAGCGTGTAAAATTTGTTGAACCATTCAATATTGGGTCCGGGGCATATTGACTGGGGTGCATTTTTTTCATCGGCGATTCCCAGGGCAATGAGTGCTCCGTTTCCTAAATGGTCGCAGATACAGTTTTTTACCACCACTTTTTCTCGAAGTCTTTCTTTTTCATCCGTTGAAATCTCCATATTTTCAATTGTTTTTAGTTTGGCTGCTTGATATTTTCGTGATGCCAAACAGATCGGTTTTTCGGTAAATTCAGTGTTGGACACCAGAATTTTTTTGGGGCATGGTGAGCCGGGCCGGCCTTCCATCACTCTCTTTTTGGTCCATAATTCTGATCCTGTTCCGTATACATTGTTAAAAGGGATGTTTAAAGGAGAAACGTCACTCAGATAAAGGTTTTCCGCCCGGGCTTGTCTTAACAGCTCACGTGTGGAATCATCCACACATGTAACTTCGGGAACCAGCAGAAAAGGACTGGCCCATCCTGTTGAATCCATACCAAAATCTTTTCTGAGTCTGCATACTTCGCCATGGTTGCCGATACCGCCTTGTACCGTGATAAGCGGATGTATGTTCATCGCCGAGTCAGGATATTCCCACCCCATTTTTTTATAGTACTTTTGTATGAGCGGTTTAAATTCCGCAACCAGACTTTTTCGTTTTTCCTTAAATTCTTTAAGAAGTTTCGGAAGCAAAATACCATTGGAGGCAAAGGAATGACCACCGCAGTTCAAACCGGATTCGATGCGAAACTCATAGACTTCAAGTCCTTTTTTGGCCAAAAATTTACCCTGAATTAAAGCAGACCTGAAATCACTCACTTTTAGAATAATCCGTTTTTTAATCCGCCCCATTTTGTCTCTGTAAAAGTCACGAAATTTGCTTATATAACTATACAAGCCCCGATTAATGCCTGCTGAAAATACAATCGAAGACTGAAGACAGCTGTTGGCAAAGCCTCGAAGCCCTGCTTTGGCATCAGTAAATTCTTCGCCAAGGGGATCGCCGTTTTTATTAAAATGAATCCGATCCACGTTGACCATGATATTGACATCGATGGAACCGGGTTTCATGCTTTGTGTCAGATCTTTTTCAAGATCATTTCTTTCGTCGCCGGCTTTCATTTTGAGCAATGCGTTATATTTTTGCTTCAGAATCGAGTCTTCAGGCAACAGCTCAAAATATTTTTGTTTGTTATTGTTTTCAAAAAAAGGCTGTTGTTTTATTTCTTCCATTTTTTTTTGCACAATTTCATGGACAACATCAAGGTAAGCTGAAATGCGTTTTGCCCGTCCGTCTTCATCATCTTTTGCTATCTTATGGTAAGGGAGACCATACTTTTCAGCGTAATATTTTCGGATTTTTTCGAGGAGCAAATCATCAACCAGCGATATAACGGATGAAATTCCAAAAGGCGCAACGCGGATAGGGGTGTCAACGGAATGTCCGGTACCCATAACAGGAATATGAAAACTGTGAATCGAATATATCATATGAATAATGTTTTATTAAGTCACAAATTGAGCGTGATAATAGTGACAAGGCTAAAAGATTATTAATTATAAATGAATTTGCTTTTCTTTACCAGCGAACAAGAATAGAGCCGTAAGTCAGCCCTGCGCCAAAGGCATCCAACAGAACCGTCTGTCCGCGTTTAATTCGTCCGTCTCTATTGGCTTCGTCCAACATTGTGGGAATCGTTGCAGCTGATGTATTGCCATAACGATCAACGTTCACAAGAACTTTTTCCATTGGAAATTTAAGACGTTTGGCCACGGCTTCTATAATTCGAAGGTTGGCCTGGTGTGGAATAAACCAATCGAGGTCGTCAGTGGTCATCTGGTTCTTTTTCAAGGTAATAAGGGCAAAATCGGCCATTGTTTTTACGGCAACCTTGAAAATTTCTTTACCTTTCATCGTTAATTTATGAAGCTTCTTCGCATACCTTTCAGGGGTTACCTCCATATTCGAGCCGCCGGCAGGAACATAAAGTAGATCCCATAGATTCCCATCGGAACATAGATGGCTGTAAAGAATTCGACGTCTGGAATCTGAAGGGACCTGTTCAACGACAGCCGCACCGGCACCGTCTCCAAATAAAATACATGAATTACGGTCCTCCCAGTTGATAATAGGGCTCAGAACCTCGCCGCCCATAACCAATGCTGTTTTGACCTGACCGGCCTGAATGAACTTTTCAGCCGTCGACAGTCCATAAATAAATCCCGAGCAGGCTGCATTAATATCCATGGCCCAAGCCTGATCGGCGCCTATTTTATGCTGAAGCCAGCAGGCCGTGGATGGGAGCAACGTGTCGGGTGAGCAGGTGGCATATATAATCTGATCGATATGTTGTGGTGATTTTTCCGCCATTTCCAGGGCTTTCTGTGCTGCTGAAAAACCGAGGGAAGAGTTACGTTCCTCAGGATTTTCAACATCTGAAATCCGGCGCTCACAAATTCCGGTTCTCGCGCGTATCCATTCGTCGCTGGTTGTAATCCCTGATTTTGAAAGTTTTTGAACGATACTGTTGTTAGTGACTCTCTGTTTGGGAAAGGCTGATCCGGTTCCCGTAATCCTTGCTGCAAAATCCATAAACGGCTACTTTTTAGTTTTAATCCTTCCGGCAAAAATTTAATCATACCTGAAGCGGTAATGTCTTCAAAAGGCCAAACTCTCACATTATTTTGAGCATTCCAAATGTAATAGGTTCTATACAAAATTTTTTAATGATATATCAAGTCTTAACGTCAACATCCATCCAATTAATGACATTATTTCTTTGGCTGATATCAATTCAGATACTTTTTAAGAATCAGTGTTGCGTTTGTACCACCGAATCCAAAGGAATTGGTCATTGCGGTTTTCACATCCATCTTTCGTGCTTTGTTCGGTACATAATCAAGATCGCATTCTTCATCCGGATGTTCCAGATTGATTGTCGGTGGAATGATTCCTTCTGAAATGGTCAGTGCTGTAAACACCGTTTCGATTCCCCCGGCACCGCCCAACAGATGGCCTGTCATGGATTTGGTGGAGCTTACGGCTATGGACGATGATTTTTCCTTAAATACGGACTTGATGGCTTTGGTTTCGTAAACATCATTCAGTTGAGTTGACGTGCCATGAGCGTTGATGTAATCAATCTCATCCAAAGGTATCTTAGAATCAGCAAGTGCTGCGGCCATACACCGGGCTGCACCTTCTCCTTCAGGTGCTGGTGCAGCCATGTGAAATCCGTCTCCGCTCATGCCGTATCCGCATATTTCAGCATAAATTCGGGCACCTCTTTCTAACGCGGCTTCAAGCGTTTCCAAAATCAGAATGCCGCATCCTTCACCGACTACGAAACCATCACGGTCACGGTCAAAGGGACGAGATGCCTTTTCAGGGGGGTCATTCCGGACAGACAAGGCTTTCATAGCATTGAAACCCGCAATGCACGTGGGTGTGATCACAGATTCCACACCGCCGGCAATCATGGCATCCGCTGCACCTCTTTTGATGATTTTGAACGCATCGCCTACGGCGTGGGTTCCCGAAGCGCATGCTGTAGCGATGGAAGAATTGGGTCCCTTGGCCCCCAGATAAATCGAAATCATACCGGGTGCCATATTGCCGATGATCATTGGAATATAAAAGGGGGTTACCCGTTGGGGGCCTTTCTTATGCAAAAAGACAGTGGTTTTTTCCAGCAACTCCAGCCCTCCAAGACCGCAACCTGTAAGAACACCAATTCTGTTTTCATTGGTTTTGTCGATGGTTAACCCGGAATTTTCCAGGGCCATACGGGATGCTGCAACAGCGTAAGCAATGAATAGCTGGGTACGCTTGGCTTCTTTTTTAGAAAGAAAATCCTTTGGATGAAAATTTTTTACCTCTCCGGCGATTTTTGTATCAAAGCCGGAAGCATCGAACCGAGTGATCTCTGATATCCCTGATTGACCTTTACACAGTGCCGTCCATGTTTCATCCACACCGATACCCAAGGGCGTTACTAACCCAAGACCTGTGATAACTACCCGTCTACTCAATAGGCCTCCTCAACAACCGGTAATTTAATACCGGTTTTATAAAGGTCTCATATCAAATAACCATACTATTGTTTGGCAATGTAATCGAAGGCGTCTTTAACCGTTATCAGCTTTTCCGCTTCTTCATCAGGAATATCAATATCGAACTCTTCTTCCATGGACATGATCAACTCGACAAGGTCGAGTGAATCTGCACCCAGATCATCCACAAACGACGCTTCAGGTACAATTTCTTCAAGATCAACACTTAGCTTTTCTGCAATTATCTTTTTTACTTTATCCTCAATAGACATTCAGTTTCCCTCCTTTATTAGATATACATTCCACCGCTAACATGAATGACCTGGCCAGTGATGTAAGATGCACTTTCAGAAGCCAGAAAAGCAACCGCTGCAGCAATATCTTCGGGATACCCCGCACGCCCCAGCGGGACCTGGCTCAGCATAGCATTTCTTGCTTTTTCCGAAAGCGCAGCCGTCATGTCTGTTTCTATAAAACCCGGGGCAATTGCGTTAACCGTAATACCTCGGGATGCAAGCTCTTTTGCGGCTGTTTTTGTGAGCCCGATTAAACCCGCTTTTGACGCCGAATAATTTGCCTGTCCCGCATTGCCGGTGACTCCCACAACCGAGGCCATATTAATAATGCGTCCATACCGCTGCTGCATCATGATTTTGGCAGCAATTTTTGTGCAAGTAAATGCACCTTTTAGGTTTATATTTAACACCGCATCCCAGTCCTGTTCTTTCATGCGGACTAAAAGCCCATCTTTGGTGATGCCGGCATTGTTTACCAGAACATCGATTCGCCCGGTTTTGTCGATGATTTCTTTAAAAAAGTCTATCACCTCATTTTCTTTCGCAATGTTAACACTTTTGCTTGAGGCAGAACCTTTTGCATCGGCAACAAGTTTTTCGGTCTCGGCAGCAGCGGCAGCTTCGGCATCCGGATCACTTGGAGAAAAATAATTAAAATAGATGCTGGTGTTTGGTGCTGCCAACGCGATACAGATAGCCCTGCCAATACCCCTCGAACCCCCCGTAACAACAACAATACGTTCTTTTTGTTCTGTCATGATTACCTCGCAAACACTATGTCTGCAACCAGATCCATATCATTTATGACATTCAGACTGCTGCAAACCAGTTGGTTGTAGGAATGGGTTTCCATAAAATCATAGGCTGCCTTTTGATCAAATACACCACAGCCCATCAGTATTTTAAGCGCGTTTTGGGAAACAAGTTGCGCGACTTCGTCGGCAAAGATTCTAGATATGGCTTTGAACTTTTCGGTTTCTTGACTTCCGTCTTTTGATAGGGTGACGGCTTTTCGTGCCAAGCTTGCCCCAACTTCTACATGTGTCATCATATCTGCCAGTAAAAACATGACATGTTGTTTCCGGGTCAACCGGTTATCATGAACCAACATAATGGTATCATTCAAAACTCCGGCTGCAAGACCGTAGAGCAAACATCCGGCGTCGTTTATTTCGCTATCCAGCGTTTCCATTTCTCTTAAAATGGCTTGATAATAATCAC
>JASFGF010000060.1:0-10316 GCA_050123915.1 Desulfobacterales bacterium
TTTCATACTTAAATTTTAGTTCACTGGGTATTGTTAGTTATAATTCTGATCAGCTCGGAGAAATCCTGGGAGAAACAGATGAATATCCGATCGTTTAAACAACATAGATAGCATTATTTATGCCATATCGGAAAAAGATGAGGGTACAGATATAAACTATTGAAAATATTATATAATTCTAAAAATTGTCGCTCTTGGAATATTAAGGATACCCCTTACTGCAGCATAATTGCAGAACAAAGATTGCACAAATGCAATATCGCAAAACTCATGAGTTACCTCCAAATCAATCGAGAATCTTTTATGCAATCTCAATTTATTTGATAATTATGCCTCTCTACACATTTTTCTAACACCTGAATCTTCTACCAGGATTACTTCTACGCCTGCTTCTTTGAGCAGAGCCGACGCAGTCCCTTCCTTTTCTTTTGCAACAAATACCTAATCAAGTTTATTGGGTACGGACATCTCAAGACTTTGAAAACTTTTTGGCCAGATCATTGTCAATGACGTAAATACAGACCTCTCTCGCGCCCTGTTGAGTATATTTATATCTGTCACAAAGATTGTTCATTAAGTAGGTGACGTCATTCCTGATCTTTTTGTCATGGGTTTTAAACGCCTCTTCCCCATAGTCCTTGATTGCCTGCCGGAAATTTTCGTTCTCAATAAATGGATCCAATACTTTTTCTTTCAGGTTGTAAACGTACCGCTCGTGCAAGGATTGATACAACTTTGTTTTGGTAATGGACTGTCCATCAAGCATGATTTCCTGAGTTAACGTATTGATCGTATACTCTTTCTGGGTGTCTTTCCGGAATGAGAGCCGCCTGTTCCTATCTGTCTTTGCACCCAGTATATGGTTTTCGATGCTTTCGAAAAACACATCAGTAATTTCTATTTTATCGCCGGTAAAATTACAGGTTTCCACAGTGCCTGTTTCAAAATTTATGGCAAATATGTAATTCTGAAGATCCCTGGAAATCTGTTCTTCATTGTAATAGTAAAGAGACTCCTTTACTTCCTGCAATACCGTGTAGTCATACATATCCAACATTGATTCGAGAAATTTTTCAGGAATGGATTCACTCAAATCTTTGCGGACGGTTGTGAAATAAATGCACAGCTCCGACATATTAATCAGTTTATCTTCTTTGGCATATTTAGAGTAGAATTCATTGAATATTTTTATGGAATCTCGTCCGGAAAAACCCTTTGATCCCTCTGACTCTGATTCGGCAAGGATCTTTCGTCGTCGTTTTGCAGTAAATTGTTTTCGATCTTCTTCGGAAAGCCACGAAGGGATATTCCCTGTGAACAACTCCATCTTGAGCAGTAAAAGATTTTCATCACAGTACAACCGATATTTTTTGGGATCATTGATCCATTCCAACAGGGCATCGGACTGGAGGGATAGACGGGAAGAAATAATCACCCTGGCAAAGTTGTGAAGGACTCTTGGCAGAAAACTATCGTCGATTTGTTTGCCGAAAATATTACGATAAATATCGATTTCTGTATATATATCTAGCACATATGGGATGTTGACATATTCGATCCGGTCTGAAAAGCTCTGGAAATTCTGGATATTTTTTTTATCTTCAAAGTTCATGAGAGCTATCAGAAGTGAATTCACGCTTTCCTCGATATTTTCCACCTTGTGAACCCCCTCACTGATAATGTTATGCAGTTCTACCAACCGTTCAATATTGTGAGACTTGATGTCCATAAGAGCATAGATCCCGTTGTTGGTTTTAGCATAACGGGAAAAAATATATTTGACCTGGTTACTGTCTCGGAGCAAACAGTTGATCCGACTCTGAAGCATAGGATTGCTCATAATGTTTTGCCGCATAGGTTTATCACCGGGATTGAAAACACTTATCCCTTCTCCAAGCCGCCGGTTGAATTGGTAAGGGCGAGCATATAACATTTGGTAAACCTCTTTCGGGCTATTCAACCGATTTAAAAGCGCCCAGTAGATTGAGTTACAGATGGTACATGGAGGTTCCTTGAAGAGCCAGTGGTATTCTTTTTCGGTAAAGAGTTTCCATTTGAATTCATCATTCGAAAACAGGTCATCGAAAAATATGCGGCGATAATGCTTGGGAATCATTAGAATGGGGTGATCATGACTAGGACAGGGGACTTCGATGTAATCCCCGTTCGCATATGATAACATCTGATCATACAAGTTTTCATTCTTACCCTGAGGAAAGCACGGATCAAAGTTTTCTATAACAGATCTGCTTCCCTCATGCGGTCCGTCAATACTCAATCGAACCGCTTTATCATAAAAAGGAAGGGGTTCAAATTCAGTAAGCGCGGATAAAAGTTTTCGGTCAAGCCTCCAGATAGCTTCATAGCGCAATCCTTGATCGGTTTTTGTATATTCCTCGAATTTCAACAGCAGGTTGTTGAGGAATGTGCTCTTCCCACACCCTGGAGGACCGTCAAAAATATAGATCTTGTTTTGTTGTGCCCCATGTTTCATCGCTTCAACGTGTTTCATCAGGCGATTGGCAAAGAGTCTGTCCGCAAAAAAAGGGTGGTCCGTACCATCTACGAAAAGTGGACTGCAATCGTAGTTGACAAAATGGACAGATTCTGGATCATCCGTGTATTCATCGGTATCTTCTTTGACGTAAGCCTTTATCATATCATGAAATACTTGGAATACATTGCGTAGAACGACGCACGGATTCTTCGAGAGGATCTGGAGAAATTCTTCAAAGGGAATCACCGGTAACTGGTGCCGATCGCTCATATGACGGTCGAGATTTTGCATTGCATCTTTAATTTGTTCCATGACAGAAACCTCAAATTTGGCCACATGGTGTCTAATACGAATTAATTAAGGACACTGGGTCGTTTCCAATCCAGAAATGAGCAATTATTATCGTTAGGCACGGCCACACTATAATTTCCGTGAAAAACACCGATAGACGGAAAAAGGGTTAATTATAGGTATAAACTAAATGGTTTGCTTCGAAAGTTCCCGGTGCTTCATGGTATAAACAACCCGTTGCCATTTGATTTCCTGTTTTTCCAATGCTTCCTGTTTCAGGGTCGAAGAAGCACCAGAAGCGTTTTGGGGCTGCGCAGGTGAGACGGAAACGACCTCACTGGTTTCTAGTTGAACCGGTCCTCCCCATAAATATTCGATGCCCATCATGGTATTGGAAATGAATCCCTTTACCAGTGGTTTTCCTTCAAAATGGTGAACGAGGTAAAGGCTGTTATCAATGCTCTTATCATGATCGATATCGATATGGGGAGGGTGATACAAAGCATCTTCGATCATCTCGCGAAAGTCTTTGGCCTTTCTGCTTTTTACATAATATTCCCATACCATTCGATCCTTGCTCAGTCTCTTACCGGCAACAAAAAGATTGTAGCGGCTTACAAAATCTTGATCTAAAAAGGTGTGAATGAAAATGAAATCAGAGAAGTTTTCGCGAATTTTGAAGATAAATTTTCGACCTTGGCCGGTATCCGCGTTATATTGATCGCGCTGGTTTGAATCCATAAGACGCTGGAATTCATAGGCGAATTTTCCTTTATCAGCCATTTCTTCAATATAGTAAAACAGGCGCATTCCCAGGGCATAGGGATTCATCCCCACACGGGATAGTGAAGTGACTTTGGCATTTACACGGGCGAAATCCACTTCGTGCCCTTTAATACGTTTGTCCTGTAGAAAAAGTGTTTCGTGCCAGTAACTGGCCCATCCCTCGTTCATTATTTTTGTTCGGATCTGCGGTTGAAAAAACAGGGATGTATTTCGCACGATTTGCATGACCGTTTTCATCCAGCTGTTTTTTTCTTTGTTTAAAAAGTCGGAATTTTCCATTAAATATTGAATTAGGTCCTGTTTTTGTCTCGATTTTTTTTCCAGATTCTTTTTAAAAATCGCCTCAAATTCCGGGTATTTCCTTTCCACCTCCGAAAAAAAGGATTGTTCGCCTAAGCCTTTGTGTTCACTCATGCATTGATTGTATCTTTCGATTTCCTTTACATATTCATTGACGTTGAGCTTTATTATGGATTGCAGGAATACGTCGAAATAGAAATCGAGCCGTTTGGAACGACCTGATGCAGGGGGGTAATTGAACTGAGAAAGTTCATTATGGTACCCGACCATATTGTCAATTCCTCGTGTGAATTCAATAATATAATCTACCCATCTTCCTTTTTCAGACCTGAGTTTTGCGATTGAACGCTTGTCCGATAAGGCCCGACCGGTGAAATCATAGTCCCACGTATGGGAAAAAAACTGATTGTTCTGAAAAAAATCGATATGAGCGAGAACATGATAGAAGATCATCACGTTCAACCAATCCGGATTGTTGTCATTGTAAAATGAGATTGCCGGCCGGGTGTTTATAACCGTCTCATAGGGATTGCCGGGGTAAAGCTCATACCTGCCTTTTCCCTTGAGCACCTCCACGTCATGCACCCAATAATCATAAAGGGTCGGAATCATCAGCTTCGGTGAAATTTCCAGCAGATCGCGGTTGGTTACAATATATTCAAGGGTTTCGTCCTGAAAGCGCAGACCGGACGCACGAGCCCTCTCCTTGCACCCTTCCATGATTTTCTTTGTATGTTGATCGATCAGTTCCATAATTATAATTGATGTTATTGTATAGGAGTTTTCTGTTTTTAAGCCACCCTGTGGATGGAATGCTATATAAACTCGCCCAGCGATTTTATTCGCTTATCAGTTTTTTTATCCCCTCGATCAAACGTGGTTCATCATCATCCTCGTTCATAACGTCGAGCCGAAGCAAGTTGGATTTTTCTTCCAGCAACTTAGACTCTTTAACGTATCCTTCCACTGCGGTGACACCCTGTACATTGCTGGCGTGCTCGGCGACAGTGATTCCCATCCTGTTGACATAGGTCAGTATTTTTTCCAATTCCGGCATCGCCTCCTTGCCGTCTTTGTCCCAATCGTCACCATCTGTTCCGTGAAAAACATAAATATTATAGTCCTGGGCCAGGTTCTCGTTTTTAACGATCTCGTTGACAAGCCGGTATGCCGAAGCCACTCGAGTGCCGCCGGCGACAGCCGAATTGTAATAGGTATAAAAATCAGGAACTTCTTTTGCATCGGTGTCATGAAGAATAAAACGGGTTTCCACCTGTCTGGCATACTGGTAAAGCAGCCAGCTGTAGATCAATACATGCTGGCTCACCACCAGTTCCGTGGATTTGCCGTACATTGAACCGGAGTAGTCCCGCAGAAAAAAGACCATGGCCTGGGATTCGTAGTCTTTTTCACGTGACAGAATCCGATAAACCTTGTCATAGGGTGAAATTAAAAAACGTGTTGGATCAATATCGCCGGGGTCCGGAAGGTTTCCCAGGCTGATATTGGTTTCGACGATTTTTCTGAGAGTGGCTTTTTTGTCCAGGAACTGGCCGAATCCGCGGTGCTTATCGGTAAGATCATAGGTATATCGGGTAAGAAATCGTTTTTTACCCTTGTCTTTGAGATTGGGAAGTTCAAATTTCTCGCTAAGAATTTTACCAAGATCATAAGCATTTGACTCTATTTCATGGGGGCTTTCTTCCCCCTCACCCGATCCGGCTCCACCCTTCGGATCCGGAGCGCGCACCGGTTCTTCACCGATAACCTCGCCTTCTTCACCTTCCCCTGATCCGCCCGAGGATTCTCCCTCCTCAGAGGAGCGTAACAACCGATCATGAATAAATTTTTCCTCAACCGTGGTGGGTACCACAACAATCTTGTCCTTTCCTCCCTTGCCCGGTTTGACCATCCGTCCCACGCGTATCTTTTTTGGGAAACCGTCTTTTTCCCTCTGCTTGTCCTGCTCAAGGAGATCGTCGATGGAGCGCAGACAGGTCACATAAGAACTTACAGGCCAGGGCATGTTTTGTAATCGCAAAAGATCATGATAATCATAAATCCCCTCGGGTCCGCTCACCATAAACTCAATTCCGAATTCGGTTTTTGATGCAGTATCTTCGGGGAGCTGATGGGAGCCTTTGGCATCTATCTCTGAAAAGAACTTTTGTTCCTGTTCAGGTGTCAGGCCCTTTGTTTTTAACCTGTTGTAATATTCAAGGTATTTCAAATCCATGTTTCGTATTCCGTTTTATTTCTCATCTTCCTGAGTGCAAAAATATTCGATGGTTTTCTGTGCACATGTATTACAATAGCCAAGCTTGTTGAGCATGGTGTGTATCATCCGGTCGTAAAGCTTCTGGTTTTCTTCGTTGGTCCGATTGGCAAGGGCTCCGATGAGGCTGCCTGCACCCGCAATATCCGACTTAAGTCGGACATCGGTGACCGCCTTAACCAGTTCCAGATTGTCCATAAAATCATAATCTGGATCTACTGAAATTTTTTGCCCGTAAATCTTTCGAATAGACGTTCTGAAGGACTCACGCTGCTCCTCGGTTTTAAGTCCCAACCGCTCTTCGACACTTTTGATATATCGTTCATCGACCTTTATTGCTTTTAACTCGCCGGTCTGCGGGTCCTTATATTTCCACATTTTATCAGGTCCCAGATTTTCAGCATCAATCCCGATAATCATATTGACATAATTCATGACGTCCTTTCGAATGGCCAGGGGTTCATCCATGTATGCATTAAACATTTCAGTCATAATTCGCTCTCGATACAATCCCTTAGCCGTCTTCAGATCTTCCAAATACTTGGCACGATCATTGGCATCGGGGACATAATCCAGTACAATTCTTTCCAGGGCTTTATAAATGTCATAAGCAAACATACACTTGCCTTCATTGGTCTCGGAACTTTCAATAAGCAGTTGAATGGCCCTGCCCAAATTTCGCTGGCCTAAACCTTTTTGACCGAATCGCTGGATAATTTCCGGGTTCTGGTTGAGGGTGTCGATGACTTCTGCAAGGGTCTTGATGCTTTTTTCTCCGGCGATTTCACCTGCAGCCAATTTCATCGTTTCAACAGGCGTCAGTTTCTCAGACCTCGGAAGGCGGCTCAGGACCACCCCAACCGACGCAGCATAATTCAGATTGGGGTCCTGATGGAGATTTTCACGGGTCAAGGTGGTTCTGGCTTCACTACCAATAGCATAAAGGGTGAGGTCTTTTTGCAGTTTATAATTGGTATTATGGGAAACATAGCAAATTCGGCACCGGTCTACGATGGGTGCTTCTTCCTTTTCAGCGAGAAATCGATTAAATTCCATGTTGTTACTGGTGGCGACAATCAAGGTGTCAATCGGCCATTTATAGCCGTCAATTTCAATATTTCGGTTCTGGATAACGCCCAGATAAACCTGCACCAGATCCTTCTTGTTCTTGAATATTTCATCACTGAAATGGATGCCGCCGCCAGCAACACGTGCCAAAGCACCCCGTCTTAAATCAAAACGATACGGGTTGTTGGTATCGGTGATATGAAGCAGCCGCTGGATGGACTCCTCTCCCAGTAAATCAACAGAAGAAGAGGTGATTTTATCCTTCGCGGGATATTTACCCGTGACAGTTCCGAGACTTTCAGTCAGGGGTACCGGAAAAATTTTGACAAATTTAAGCATTTCATCGATTTTGCCTTCCGTATGGTTTCGGATATCATTCCAGATATACTCGCTGCATGCTCCAAGGGGACGGTAATTTTCATAAAGCGCATCTATTTTTTCGTCAGAAAACCCAATCATATCTGACAGAAAAGTTTTATTCTTTTCCGGATCTTCGAACAGATTCATCGCCAGAATCATAGGGTCCTCGTAAGTTTGAGACTCTATGAAGGAGATTCTCCCGTAATTGCCGAGTTTGTCCAGATTGATGAACCTGAAAGTATATTTTCGATTCCCGTCAATAGAAAGGAAACTGCGATACTTGTTGCAGAGAAATTCAACAAAAAAGGTTTTGCCGTTCCCGGGTTCACCCACCAACACATAGGCCATCTCGGCAGAAGAACCACTCTCTGCAGCATCCTTGACATACGAGACAAAACTATTGATTTCGTCATACATACCGATAATATGCTTTTTTCCGCCACGAAATATACTGAAATCATAGGTAGATCTGCCATTCACCACCACTTTCCCAATGTCACTTTCCAGAATCATTCGAGTTACACCCTGAAAGGCGTTTTCAAAGCATCTTTTTCCATCTTTGACTTCTGACAAATGATGGTGAAGCTCGGTGTCGGATATAATCGCCATTTTACACCTCCAGTTTTACCTATTTAGCTGGACTTTATGGGAAAATCAGGTCTATCAAAAGTCATTAACAGAAAGTAAATTTCCCTGAATTCCACTTAAAAATGATACATGAAATGATTCCCCAAATTGTTAACGCACCCATTCCCTGGGCATATCAAAGGGTGTCAAGTGTAATTTCAAAACAGATTATTTCCATTTTTTCATCCTCTTTAAAAGATCTGTTCTTTTTGCGTTCAATGCCATATTATGATTCGAAATAAAAAATGGAGCCGATAATAGCCGCAGCAAAAAAACTGGGATGGCAGGACTTTCCACATGTTGACTGAGAACAATAGGTGGAAACCGATAGAATTGTGCTCCAGGCATAAACTTTTAATTGAATGATATAACTGATGATTTTTTAAAATTAATCATCGTTCGCGGTCAGATTTTTTGATCTTATACCGCTAAAACAAGCGCATTGGAATTCATCAAAGCAAACAAATTTTACCTGGAAAGACCGCACCACATCTTGAGCTGCGGATCTAAATATTTTTAGTGCATTTTCCATGCCATATTCAAAAATATCAATAAAAATCATATCTATTTGAATTTTCTATAGATATACTATATATAATCTACCATGGAAAGTTACTCCATCCTTGCATTGTTGCACAATCACATTGCATTAATGCAATACAATTGTGGCCAATATTTGATTTTAATCAATTGATATAATTGATAAAATTGTCATATTGCCCGATATCCCCATAAAAACCCCCCTCTTTTTCTTCCGACACCTCTTTGGCCAAAAAATATAAATCTTATGAATCCAATATGTTAATTCAAATAAGATTATATGGCACGCTTGTTGCTTTTTAAGTTGGTGGAGATAGAAAAAACCTGCTTACATGCATATGACAAACGAATCGGCTCCAAGCCTTAAAAGACGGGACTCGGAAGAACTTTCGTTTAAACATAAGGAGGGCATGATGAATGTTACAGCAACAGAGTGTAGCATGGCAGTCAGGTCCGCCACCGAGAAAGATCTGGAAAGAGTGTTAGAAATCGATCGATTGTCATTCCCGGCGCCTTGGACCCATCATTGCTTTAAACTCGCATTAAAGGATATTTTTTTCGTTATTGAACAGAAAGAAATTATGGGTTACCTCGTTGCTTGTCTATGCGATCTCGGAATAAGGGCAGAAATATTAAGAATTGCAGTTCATCCTGACCACAGAGGCAAAGGTATTGCTAAAGAGCTACTAGAAATAAGCATCCGGATATTTTCTAAAGACAATGTCGAAAATGTTGAATTACGCGTAAATTCTGCAAATAGACGTGCAGTAAAACTCTATGAAAAATTTGGTTTTGAAATTGCAAGAGGTGTTACATTTCTTGGTGATCAGGACTTTTATATTTTTTATGTAATGAGTATGAAATTGCGTAAGCCAGAAGAAGTGACATACCAGGTGCCGGAAAAGTATTACCATCATGGAGCCTATTATGATCTTCAAATAGCCGGATAGACAATTACGTGATGTTTACCCCATGTTTTATTGGAAAAGAAATGAGTTCACGATTGAAAATCAGTGACATAATCAACATTGTTAGTTTTCAATCATATAATACATCATACTATCTTGACAGGGAGAAGGGTGAGCCATTTCTGGTATCTAAGGAACAGTTGCGAGCTGCCGAAGGGGATGCCGAACTGGAGGATTATCCCGAGTGGGAAAGGGAGCAAATCGAGTTAGCTCGAAAGATTCTTTCAGATGAAAAGGGTGAAAGATACATCCTAATCCCCGTAATGTTCGTTAGCCATGAGTACAGCGCAATGGAAAACTTCTGCTTTTCCATAGATGACGATGATATTTCTAGAGCTTTATTGCAAGCGATTAAAGGAGCAGGTGCATTTAATAGATTCAACAACTGTATTCATCGATACGAAGTTGCCGACGACTGGTACAAATATCGATACAATTCGATGAAGAGAATTGTCATAGACTGGTGTGAAACAAACAATATTGAATACATGGAGAAGTGAATACAGAGATTAACCTCTTTAATCAGATGGTAATAAACCGAAAAGCAGATGACTTGTCACAGGTCCACGGTGCTGGCGGCAACGAAATATAGTGAACGATTTTT
>JASFGF010000061.1:0-10280 GCA_050123915.1 Desulfobacterales bacterium
CTGGCCTTTGAACTCATTTCGGTCATCCTTCTGATTGCGATTATTGGGTCGATCATCCTGGCCAGAGGTGGCGCCGGAGGGATGATAACGGACCATCCGACGGTAGAAGAAGTTGACGCTGTCCAGGAAGAAAAGGGGGAAGCATCCACATGATCAGTAATCATTTAAACTCCTATTTAATCCTGGCGGTTTTTCTTCTTATCGCCGGCATCTACGGATTGATCCAGCATCGGTCCTTTATCGGCATGCTGGTCTCTACGGAGCTGATTCTTAACGGTGCCGGAATAAATTTTATGGCATTTAACCGTTTTCTTGCTCCCGATCCCGCAGTTGGACAGGTGATTACCCTGTTCATCATGGGTATTGCTGCTGCAGAAGCGGCCATTGTGGTGAGTTTTATACTTGCTGTTTTCCGAAAGTATCGATCTATTGATCCGGATGAGGTCAAAGAACTCCATGGATAGGTTTTTTGTCATGAACCGCGCTTAAAGAGCGGATTAACAGACAGGATAAATTTTAGGCATCTATATGGAAACCATTATCACAAGCAAAATTGTTTTGACACCATTGATCCCCATGGTGACGGCCCTTCTCATTATGGCTTCGAAGAACAAGCCGAACCTGAGAGAGTCTTGGTCTGTCTTTGGCGCGCTGCTGACCTTTTTATCGGTTGTTTATTTATTACCCCGCCTTTTGGCAGGAGGATCTTATCAATACACGCTATTTACCCTTTACCCCGGTGTTAGTGTAAAATTTCATTTGGATGGTCTGGGCATACTTTTCGCCGGGACGTCTTCATTTTTGTGGATCATGGCCGGATTTTACTGTGTCGGCTACATGCGGGGTCTTAGCGAACATGCCCAGACGCGATTTTACTTCTGCTACGCTGTGGCCGTGGGCGGCGCCATGGGGGCGGCATTTTCCGCCAATCTGTTCACCCTCTATTTGTTTTACGAAATCGTTTCCATCTTTACCTATCCGCTGGTCGCACACCACCAGGACGAGGAAGGGTATTTTGGCGGCCGGAAATATATCGTTTATCTGATGTTCGCTTCCAAGGCATTTTTGCTGCCGGCAATGGTTTTGGTTTACGTCCAGTGTGGCACCCTGGATTTTGCCATCGGCAATGTTGTACCGGGTATCTTTCCCCACAACGCAACGCCGTTGCTGGTGAAAATCACCTATCTATTGTGTATTTTTGGATTTGCCAAGGCGGCGCTCATGCCGATACACGGATGGCTTCCCGCAGCAATGGTGGCCCCAACTCCGGTTTCCGCCTTATTGCATGCCGTGGTTGTGGTCAAGGTAGGGGTGTTCTCCATTGCCAGAGTGATGCTTTCGGTATTCGGCATCGATATCCTGAACAAACTCGGCCTCGGGATTTTCACCGCCTACCTGGCGTCTTTCACCATCATTGTTGCCTCCATGATTGCACTGACCCAAAACAATCTAAAAATGAGACTGGCCTATTCCACAGTCAGCCAGCTTTCTTATATCATTTTAGGGGTTGCTATGCTGACCCCCAACAGTATTACCGGCGGAATTATCCATATTACCAATCATGCCTTTGCCAAAATCACACTCTTTTTCTGCGCAGGGGCAATTTTCGTTGCCACCCATAAGAAAAACGTATCAGAGATGGGGGGAATCGGCTGGAACATGCCTTTTACCATGATTGCCTTTGGCCTGGCTTCCTTGAGCATGATCGGGGTCCCGCCGGTGAGTGGTTTTGTGACAAAATGGTTTTTGGCACTGGGGACTCTGGACATCCATAATACCATCCTGTTGACGGTTATCCTGTTCAGTAGCCTTCTTAACGCAGGTTATTTCGTACCGGTTGTCTACACATCGTTTTTCGGGAAACCGAATCCAGGGGATACCCCTTCTTCCGGTTTTTTAGAAGGCTCCCCTTTTATTATGTTTATGGTGGTTCCCCTGTTTTTTTGTGCGGTGGCGTCGGTGTTGTTCGGCATTTTTCCGGATTTTTTTCTTAAAATAATCAATTTGATGGTGGCAAGATAATGATACTGCGTATACTCAATTACCTAAATGAGCATTCAAGTATGCTGAAACGGATCTTTTTTGTCTTTTTGGCGCTTTTTGTGGTGTTCGATTTCCACGCAGCAAGGCATGAACCTCATTTCTTCGGCGATTCCATCATCGGATTCTGGTCCTTGTTCGGCCTTATAGGGTGTCTCGGCTTGATCATTGTTTTCAAAGGCCTCTCCCATGTCTGGTTAGAGAAAAAGGAAGATTATTATGATAAGTAGTACGGTCTTTATTCATCCGACCACCTGGTTTCTTATGGGTGCCGTTCTTCTCCCTTTATTGAACAACAAGGAGAAACTGAAGAAGACAGTGCTCATTGGTATCCCGCTCATCGCTTTTGCGCTGATCCACTGGCTGCCGGACAGCTTCGGCCAAGTATCGTATCTGGGCTTTGACCTTGTTTTCGGAAGAGTGGATCAACTGACACGCGTGTTTCTGCACGTCTTTACAATAATGGCGATCATCGGCTGTATATATGGGCTCCATGTTAAAGAAACCGGTCAGCATGTTGCGGCGTTTCTTTACGTCGGCGGATCTTTAGGGGTTACCCTATGCGGTGATTACCTGACGCTGTTTATCTTTTGGGAAATGATGGCATTTGCGTCAACCTTTTTGGTCTGGTACCGGAAAAAAAGACGTTCCATTGAAGCCGGTTTCAGATACCTGCTGGTTCATACCGCCGGCGGTCTGGTCCTTTTAGCAGGCATTTTTTTGCGGTATCAGAATATCCATGATTTAAGCTTTGTGCAGATTGCCACAAACGGCGCCACCTTTGCCGATTACCTCATCATGATCGGATTTATGCTAAACGCCGCTGTTCCGCCGATCCATGCCTGGTTGCCAGATGCGTATCCTGAAGCTTCCGTCACCGGTGCTGTGTTTATGTGTGCCTTTACCACCAAAACCGCCGTTTATGTCCTGGCCCGCGGGTTTCCGGGATTTGAAGCACTGGCCGTTCTGGGCGCCATCATGACAGTTTACGGTGTTGGTTACGCTGCCATCGAAAACGATGCCCGGCGGATTCTTGCCTATCATATCGTATCACAGGTGGGGTACATGGTCTGCGGCGTCGGCATCGGAACGGCCATGGCCGTTAACGGGGCTGTTTCCCATGCGTATGCCCACATTATATACAAGGCCCTGCTCTTTATGGGTGCCGGTGCCGTGCTGGAAATGACCGGAATATCGAAACTCAATGAGCTTGGCGGGTTATACCGACGCATGCCCCTGGCCATGATCTTTACGGTTATCGGCGGAATATCAATTTCTGGATTTCCCCTTACCAGCGGGTTCGTCAGCAAGTCGATGATTATCGCTGCAGCAGGCGAAAGCCACCGTATCGGCCTATTGCTTATGATGACCCTTGCCGCAGTGGGTACGTTTCTTTCGGTGGGAATCAAACTTCCCTATTTTATATGGTTTGGAAAAGACTCAGGTGTTGAGGCCAAGGATGCGCCGTGGAATATGAATCTGGCAATGGGCATTGCGGCATTTTTGTGCTTTTTCATTGGTATCTACCCGGATTACCTTTACAAAATGCTTCCTTTCCCGGTGAATTATCATCCGTACACTTCGTATCATCTGGCGGAGACCATGCAGCTTTTGGGATTCACCGGACTGGGCTTTTTCATCATGGTTAAAAAACTCACACCCAAACCCAAAATAAACCTTGATCTGGACTGGTTTTACCGAAAGGGTGCAAGGGTGTTCATGTGGTTTGCTTTACGGCCGGTGCTTTCATCAGACGG
The DNA here is from genome assembly GCA_050123915.1 of Desulfobacterales bacterium. Classification (GTDB taxonomy): domain Bacteria; phylum Desulfobacterota; class Desulfobacteria; order Desulfobacterales; family UBA11574; genus UBA11574. Next base: position 3,798 of record JASFGF010000061.1, read on the forward strand.
TTGGGTCAACGATGTCTATAGACGTATCGGGCTTAGACTCACCATGGCCCTGGCAAAGGCCATCTCATGGTTTGATTGGGAAGGCATCGACTGGACCATCGACGGTTCCGCACGGGGAGTGGTTGAAGGTGGGAACCGGTTAAGATCGCTTATGACAGGAAAAATCCAGCATTATATCGGCGGTGCCGTGGCACTGACATTTATTATTCTGATTCTGGTGATGCTTGTGTAGTAAACATATATGTTAGGACGCATATGGAACAATATTTGATCTTTAATTCGTTAAATTATCCGATTCTGACAGTTCTTGTGGCTGTTCCGCTGGTTGGATCAGTGATTACACTTTTCATTAGAGGTGACAGGTACTTGAAAATCTGGGGATTGATGGTGACGCTCATCACAGCGGTCCTTTCTTTGCCCCTGTATACAAATTTTGATCTAACCACAGCCAAGTATCAGTTTGCTGAAATTAGGGGCTGGATTCCTTTTGTAAATATCGATTATGTTCTCGGCGTGGACGGCATCAGTGTCCTTCTCGTGCTTCTCACAACCCTGGTGATGCCGCTTTGTATTCTCTGTTCATGGACCTACATCAAGGAGCGATTTAAAGAGTTCATTTGCGTGTTGCTTCTCATGGAAGCATCCATGGTGGGCGTTTTTATCAGTTTAAATTTCGTTCTTTTCTTTATTTTCTGGGAAGCGATGCTGGTTCCCATGTACTTGCTTATTGCTGTTTGGGGAGGACCCCGAAAGGACTATGCATCCATCAAATTCTTTCTCTACACCCTGATTGGAAGCATATTTCTCTTTGTAGCCATCATCGCCATGTATGTGACCACCGGAACCTTCTTTATTCCGGAATTAATGGCACACCCCTTCAGTTTCAGTTATCAGATGTGGATTTTTTGGGCCTTTACACTGGCCTTTGCCATAAAGATTCCCATGTGGCCCCTTCACACCTGGCTTCCGGCAGCCCATGTGGAAGCGCCCACAGCAGGCAGTGTCATTCTGGCCAGTATCCTGCTTAAAATGGGCGGCTACGGTTTTTTGCGGTTTTGCCTTCCCATGGCGCCGGCGGCAACGTTTTACTGTATGCCGTATCTCATTGCGATTTCCATCATATCCATTATTTTCGGCGGATACCTTGCCCTTGGCCAAAACGATGTCAAGAAACTGATCGCCTATTCCAGTGTGGGCCATATGGGCTTTGTCACACTGGGAATATTTCTTTTAAATGATGTTGGTATCAAAGGTGCTATCCTACAAATGGTAAACCACGGCATTACCACAGGAGCCCTCTTTATCCTGGTAGGTATCATCTATGAACGGACCCACAGCCGTGAGATATCTGACAACAGTGCGTTGGGAATGGTGATGCCGATTTATGTGACCTTTTTGGTCATATTTTCCCTATCTTCGCTGGCATTTCCCGGAACAAACAGTTTTGTGGGAGAGTTTCTTGTTTTGCTGGCGTCATTCTCCAAGTACAAAATAGTCGGCGGACTCGCCGTTATTGGCGCCATTTTGGCGGCAGCCTATATGCTAAGGCTTGTTCAGAAAATGGTCTGGGCCGATTCAGATGGTCATATGCACCATGGTGAAAAATCACATCTGTTTGATTTGAATTTCAGGGAGACCGCCACACTGGCGTTTCTAACCATCTTTGTTTTTTGGATCGGATTGAATCCGGAACCTTTTCTAAAAGTTATGGACACCAGTACCACTCACCTTCTCCAGCAGCTGGAGTCCGGCCGGCAAGTTATACCGGCCGGGCATGGAGAACACCACGCACTGCTGAACGGGGTGGGGGCGTCAATTAAACATTTACTGGCACTAAAATAAATGGATTGGATTTCATGACACTATTTCTACCTGAACTGTCATTGCTTATAATGGCTCTGGTCTTCTTTTTTGCCTCTTTGGCAAATTTAAAAGAGACTCGCCTGCAAGCTTTAGGTCTCCTATTTTCTGCCATAGCCATTCTTGTGACCGTATCCTTGTATGGAATTGAGGGGACTCTGTTCTTCAATGCGTATCGAGTGGATGCGTTTTCTCAGATATTCAAAGTCTTCATCACATTCGGGCTTTTTATTGTGATCTATCTGGGAAAAGGACTTTATGGCATTGATAATACCCTTCGGCCGGAGTACTATCTTTTTATGACCTTAAGTGCTTTCGGCCTGATGTGCATGAGCAGTGCCGTGGAGCTGATCACCATCATACTTTCTCTTGAAATACATTCTTTCGCCCTTTTTATCATCATTCCTTTCCGGAAACATGGGGCTTACCGCAAACAGATGGAAGCGGGAATCAAATACGCTCTTTTCGGCGCTGCGGCATCCGGTATATCCCTTTACGGCTTGAGCTATATTTTTGGAATGACGCATACCACATATCTTGCCGATCTCGTGAAAATCATACCCGGCGTTATTCTCAATAAACCTCTTATGCTCATCGGCCTTGTCATGCTCCTTTGCGGGTTTTTTTACAAACTGGCACTTTTTCCCATGCATTTCTGGGCGCCGGATGTATACGAGGGCGCTGCCAACGAGACGTCCGGTTTTGTCGCAACGCTTCCCAAGATAGGTGCCGTGGCATTGTTGATACGGCTGATCTCTTTGGCAGGGGCTGATGCAGGCCAGTTTACCTGGGTTTTGATGAGTTTTGCCGTGCTCTCCATGACATTTGGAAACTTATCGGCTTTGGTGCAAAACGATATCAAGCGTCTTTTGGCTTACTCCAGTATCGCCCATGCCGGTTATGTCATGATCGGTCTTCTTTGCGCCACTGACTTCGGATATCTTTCGGGTATTTATTATATTGCAGGATATCTGCTGATGAATTTGGGTTGTTTTTTCGTTATCTATAACCTGGCGCCCCAGGGGGAAAACATTACTTTTGATGATCTCGGAGGGCTGTATAAACGATCCCCCTTGCTGGCGTTAACGCTGGCCGTCGGCGCCTTTGGTCTGGCCGGTATCCCACCGACCATCGGGTTTACCGGAAAACTGTTTCTTTTTACTGCCGCCATTAAAAAAGATATGTATGCCCTGGTTATTCTGGCTGTGATCAATACCGGCATCGGCATCTTTTATTATCTTAAAATGGTCAGGGCTGCCTATACCAGCGTTGATTCCCAGGTGTCACCTCTTAATCTCAGATTGTCCACAGCGGTTCTCGGAATCTTTTTCATTGTCATCATTCTTCTGCTGGGAACCTTTCCCCAAGGGTTTATGGATGTTGCCAAGGAAGCGGTTGCAGCCGTCATATAGCGGTTGAAACGTTCATGGTTTCGTTTTTCTATCCTCTATTATAGTTATTGTCAGAATAACGTTCCTTTTCCGCCGGCGGATGATTTCGTTTAGATCGGCAAGAACTCGCAAATAAAAGCGCGTAAAAGAGAACATGGCCATGGCTTTTAGAATATAGCACAGTAGTTTGATGTTATTTTCTAATTTGAAAAACTTCGAGGATGTTCTCTTTAACGCGCTCTAATTTGCTCAGACAGCTTCCCGACCTAAACGAAATCATCCGGCGGCTAGTTGAAATTGTGATCGTTAGCAATTCAACCGGAACATATTTTTGACAACTGCTATAAACTCCAGATAAGTTACTTGACTTCCAACCTCTTGAAATCGGATTCGTTTTGTTTTAAATGTTGTATTTTATAATCGATTTTTTCACGAATATTTATAATGGAGGTTATATCAAATGGATAAGATTAACCTGGGACCGACCATACCCGCCTACCCCATGCCTGTTTCCCTTGTGGGAACCCATGTGAATGGCAAGCCGAACTTTTTGGCCGTTGCCTGGTTTACAATGGCCGGCTATAAACCACCACGGATTTCCATTGCCCTAGGGAAAGGCCATTACAGCAATCCTGGAATTAAAGATAATAAGACGTTCAGCGTTTGCCTTCCTTCGGAAGATATGGTGGAGGTGACCGATTATTGTGGAATTGTATCGGGTAAAAAGACCGACAAATCGGGAATCTTTGATCTTTTCTATGGAGAGCTGAAAACAGCCCCTATGATCAAAGACTGCCCTTTAAACATGGAATGTCATCTGGTGGACATCGTGGAGAGCGGTTTAAATGAGATCTTTATCGGCGAAATCGTGGGAATCTACACTGAAGAGAAATTTTTGACCGATGGTAAAATGGATTTTAAAAAAATGAAGCCCCTGATACTTTCACAACCGGACACCGCCTATTGGAGTTTAGGAAAGCCGGTGGCAAAGGCATGGAGCATTGGTAAAAAATACAAGGCCAAACGCAATCAGCACTGTTAGCGGAAAGAATGAAAACACGCGAATAACTTAATGGGGCGGGGTGCCCCCCTAAGTCTCTAAACTTTATAGAAGCTATCTCAAAATAATCTTTTGGCCCAACCTCTGCGTTGGCGTCTCATTTTAAGTTTTCGACATACTTGAGAGTATGCCTGCGGGTTAAAACTCGGCTCCGCCTTGGTCTTGAACCAAAATCTTTATTTTGAGATGGCTTCTAATTATAAACAAAAATTAATACAGAACTGGATCGTTCCAGATATCTTTTCAGACCCTCAAGATATTGGCCAAAAAGACCATTTATGGATGGACACTACTCTAAAAATCCTTCTTTAATGGTGATTTCGCTTTTGCTTTTGAGTTGCGCAAGGAGTGCGTCAAAAATGCCGGACTTTTTTTGCGCCAGCAGTCTATTCTTTATTTCTTCTTTTTCTTTGCTGAAATTTTCAGGGTCCGATATTTTCCTGTCTTTGAATTGAATCACATAATACCCTTTAGAGCCTTTTAGAACGTTTTCCGGGAATTGTTTTTTGTCTGTCAGTTGAAAGGCAGCTTCGCTAATCTCGCGTTCAAAACCGATTTCAGGGATTGAACCGTTACGCTTGAAAAAGCCGGTGGATTTCGGCGTTAGATTAAATTTTTTACTTTCAGCCTGCATGGTTTTGCCGCTTTTTAATGCAGCTAACAATGTTTCCGAATCCACTTTTGCTTTTTCGTCCTGTTTATCTTTAATTAACTCAAGCCTCACCTTTTCCTTGACCTTGTCAAATGCGGGTATTTTGGGTTGAACTTTATCAACAAGCTGAAGAATATAATATCCGTTTTCGAATTCCTGGACATTACTGATTTCCATATCTGTAAGATCAAAAGCAACCGATGCAAATTTTGAGGGATTATTTATCCCTTTAATGGGGCCTTTTCTTGAAAAGAAATCTGTGGTTAGAATTTTCATATTTCGCTCTTTTGCCGCGTTTATGAGGTCCTCTTTCTCGAAGGCATCATCAGAAACTGCTTCTGCTTCATCATACGCGAGGCTTTTGGCCATATCATCGGTGAGTTTTTTTCGTATGTCCTTTTTGGCGTCCTCAAAAGAAGTGACGGATGCTTCATTTACTTTTTCGACCTTTATAAGATGCCATCCGAACTGGGTGCGGACCGGTTCGCTGATTTCTCCAGGTTTCAATTTAAAGGCCATATCTGCAAAGGGTTTTACCATGTCCTCTTTTTTGAATTTTCCCAGATACCCTCCCTTGTCTCGGGTTGGTCCTTCAGAATACTGTCTGGCCAGTTTAGCAAAATCTTTGCCTTCTTTTGCCAATTTTAAAATGTCAAGGGCCCTGTCTTTTGTCTTTTCAACTGTTTCCGGATCGGCATCACGATTAACTTTTAACAGAATATGTCTGGCTTCAACCGTCTTCGGTATCTTGAAGGTTTCCATATTTTCATCATAATACTCGCGAATTTCTTCATCGGACAATTCGACTTTGGATCGAAACGCGTTCGGATTAAATTTCAGATAACGAACTTTTACCATGGCGTCTGTTTTATATTCCTCTTTATGATTTTCAAAAAAAGTTTGTATTTCTTCATCAGAAGGATGGATATCTTTATAACGGCCTGGCTCGAAAAATACAAAGTCAATATTAACTGAAGCATTGACCCAATTGAACCATTCTAAAACTTCCTGGTCTGAAATTTTGGCACTACTCGTAATGAGCGTTCTGAGCTTATCAATCATCATCGCATTTTTCTGGGTTTCTTCAAATGCTTCAGGGGTCATTCTCAGACGATCCAGAATATCTCTATAAAGGCGGCTGTCAAACATTCCGGCTCTCTGGAAGGCGGTAATATTTGAAATTGCATCAGCAAGTTCTTTTTCGGAGACTCGAAATTTAAGCCTTTTGGACTCCTGAACCAAAAGTTTATTGTTAATCAACTGGTTTAAAGCCTGTTTTTTCACCTGAAGCTGTTTGAGCATATCTTCATCGAGGTTGTTCCCGAATCTTCTGCGGAGTTGTTCAAGAAGGTTGTTGTAGGCCTCTCTGTATTCGTCCAGTGTGATTTGGTCACCATTGACAAGTGCAACCCTGCCGCCTCTCTGTGACCGGAAGCTTCCAACACCCCAGAAAATAAATACGATAACAATGGCGCCCAAAAGGATCTTGATCAGCCAACTCCCCGCCTGTTTTCTCATAA
>JASFGF010000062.1:0-10101 GCA_050123915.1 Desulfobacterales bacterium
TTTCGGAGCATGATATCACAACCAATTGAATTGTCGTCAAAATGAACGCTATTAGAACGTTGGAAATATCGCCGGTGCTTCATGGCTCTGATGTTGACATGATACCGGCAGAAAACCATCGAACGTTCCTGATCGATTTCAAATGTTTAGCGGCCGACCCATCCGGAATTTGCCGAGCATTTCATTGACAATCCTGATTTTCCTGATACAAATCTAAGGTAGGCCGGTTGACTTTTTATCCGAGATTCAATATTTCCATGCAGGATAAGCAGAATTGACTTGAAATTGTTTTCCAATGAACCGTTATATAAATTTTTAAAATGGATGAGGGATTCTTCAATGGAACCAACCAAAAATGATAAAACATCAGATGCAAATTCAAAGACAAACGAGAATTCATCATCAGCGGTTGAAGTGCTTCTCAATGAATTAAGAAAAACGGGAATCACTGGGATACTTACCATGAACAAAAAAGAGCAAATAACCGTGTCAAACTGGGCGCATGAGTTTGTAAATCAATACGATGCCATTCTCAAAAACAACCCCATGAAACTCAAAGACATTTCTGAACTTCCATGCTCGAAAATGGACGCCAAAATGGCAATTAAGCTCTTGCTGTTGGCGTCTGTTGAAAAAGGATTAAAAGATAATACGGTTGTCAAATTAAAAGATAAATTCGTTAGGCTGGGCACATTTCAATCCATCGATCAAGAAGACATTTCAAAATTAACGAAACATCTCAGCTATATTCAAAATAAACCAATGGACGCTGACACATCATCTTTTCCAGAGTTAAATAAATACATGGATTTGATCCTATCGGAACAGAAAGCGTTGCTTGAAGAGATAAATAGCTTCATTGAAGACATTCTTAAAATAAAAAAGGTTAGATAAAGCAGCCAGTTACAAAAAAGTACGTTTGAAACACAATGATATCAAAGAGGTTACAAAGTGATACTTGTTGTCGGTGAGATATTGTTTGATATATTTGAAAACGAGAAACAGCTTGGCGGGGCGCCGTTTAATTTCGCCTATCATCTCAATAATTTCGGATTTCCGGTTCGTTATATTTCACGCATTGGAAACGATACCCATGGAAAAGAGATCTTAAACATATTAGAGCAACATCAGTTTAACATCGATGACATACAGATGGATGGTCATCATGATACCGGCACGGTCATCGTTCAGCTCAGTTCATCCGGCAACCCAACTTTTCACATCAACCCCGACGTGGCCTATGATTATATCGATTATCTTCCGGAAAAGCATTCAACTCTCGTTGATAAGGCTGACTTAATATATTTCGGAACGTTGGCGCAAAGAAGCAAACGGGGATTCGAGAATATCCAGAGATTCATAAAAAAACACCGTTCTGAAGCTGTTTGCTTTTATGATATCAATTTGCGACCGGACTGTTATTCTGACAAGGTGATCCTCACTTCCCTTGGACACGCTGACTTGCTGAAGCTCAATGAACAAGAACTTGAAGAATGTAAGAGACTCTTTCGATTTTCAAAAGGTGATGATACGTTTATTCCCTTTTTGATGGATAAATATGCATTGAATACCGTTGCCATCACCAAAGGAGAAAAGGGAAGCGAATTATACACCAAAAACGGTTGCTTTCATTCAAAAACAAACCCTGTTTCTTCAATCGTCGATACTGTAGGCGCCGGAGATGCCTATTCTGCAATGCTGGCCGTCGGAATCCTAAAAGGATGGGAACCTGCAAGAATGTTGTCCATGGCATCTATGTTTGCATTGCGCATTTGTGAAATTAGAGGCGCCATCCCCGAATCCCGGGAATTTTACAAATCTATAAAGAAAATGGTTGAAAATGGAGAATAACATGACTTCCAAAGGTTATTACATTCAATTGTTCAGCATTCATGGGTTGCTGCGATCTGAAAATATGGAACTTGGCCGTGATGCAGATACCGGAGGTCAAATCAAATATGTTGTTGAGCTGGCAAATGCCCTCAGTCAGCGAGAAGACATCAGACAGGTTGAATTGTTCACGAGACTGGTATCTGATAAAGCCGTATCCAAAGATTACGCCAAACCGGTTGAGCGTGTGAACGATAAATTCAAAATTGTAAGAATTCAATGTGGTGGACGGAAATATATACGCAAAGAACTTCTATGGCCGCATCTGGATGAATTTGTCGATAAAACCATTAAATACATCAAGCAACAGAAAACGATTCCCGATATTGTACACGGTCATTATCCCGATGCCGGATATGTGTCCATGCAACTGTCGGAGATTTTCGGAATTACATTGATTTATACCGGGCATTCCCTGGGTCGCTCAAAGTTGAACAGCCTGTTGAATAACGGCATGAGAAAAAACGATATCGACAAAAAGTTCAAAATCAACCACCGCATAGCCATGGAGGAAGAAATATTAAAACACGCTGACTTCATCGTTTCGAGTACCAATCATGAAATCAAAGAGCAATACGCTCAATACGAGAACAGCGACATACCAAAATTCAAGGTCATTCCTCCTGGATTGGATATTGATACATTTTATCCTTTTTATCATGATATGTTGCCTGAGGCAGAAAAAGATGAAGCCAAAATGTATGCCCATGCCTCGATGCTTGAAGAGCTCAATCGATTCTTAATGCACCCGGATCGTCCGTTGATTTTGTCTTTGTGCCGGCCGGACAAACGCAAAAATATTGCCGGTTTAATCACGGCATACGGCGAAGATTTAGAACTTCAATCCATGGCCAATCTGGCTGTTTTTGCAGGGATTCGCAAAGATATCTCGAAAATGGGGGATAACGAGCGAGACGTTCTCACGGAAATCCTTTTGTTGATGGACAAATACGATCTTTACGGAAAAATAGCCATTCCCAAAAAACACGACTTTGAATATGAAGTTCCGGAACTTTACAGAATTGCTGCTGAAAAGCGGGGGGCGTTCGTCAACTCTGCCCTTACCGAGCCATTCGGCATCACCTTGATTGAATCCGCAGCCTGTGGACTGCCTGTTATTGCGCCCAATGACGGCGGTCCCCTGGACATTATTAAAAACTGTAAATGCGGTCTGCTGGTTGATACCACCGATACAAAGGCATTGGCAACCGCCGTCAAACAGATCATTGCTAACAGCGAAAAATGGAAGCAGTACTCTAAAGCCGGAATAATGAATATCCGAAAGTACTACACCTGGGAGTCACATGCCAAAACATATTTAAAAGAAATCAAGCGCGCCGGAGGAAGTCCTGGTAGGGATAAAATGACGGTGGCGGTGCCTGCGGATGCCATTGGCAAACGTTTGACCAAACTCAACCACTTTATTGTTACGGATATTGACAACACGCTGATTGGGGAACAGAACGACCATCTGGACGAATTGCTGAATGTGTTGAAAAAGCACCGAGACACCATCGGTTTTGGTGTTGCCACCGGACGAACTGTCGATTCAGCCAGAGCATATCTCGAAAAAAACGGCGTTCATTCTCCGGACATCATCATATCGTCTGTAGGATCTGAAATATACTATGGAAAAAATATTCATTTTGGTAAAGGTTGGGCAGCCCATATATCTGCGAAATGGAACAGGAAAAAGATCGTTGACACGCTAAAAGATCTTCCTTTTTTGACCTATCAGGAAGAAGCCACCCAACGTCGATTCAAAGTCAGCTACGACATGCGCCCGGGCAAAGACCGACTTGCGAAAATTCACGAGCGTCTACTCCGCAACAAATGTCGATACACGCTCATCTATTCTCACGACAAATATGTTGATATCCTTCCCTACAGGGCATCAAAAGGCAAAGCACTGCGTTACCTGAGTTACAAGTGGGAAATCCCTTTAAATAACTTTCTGGTGTGCGGGGATTCAGGCAATGACGAAGAAATGCTCCGGGGAGAAACGCTGGGCGCTGTTGTCGGGAACTACAGCCCTGAGCTCGCAAAACTCAAAGGACAGCGAAAAATATACTTTGCAAAACAAGCATATGCCCATGGCATTTTAGAGGCCATTCAGCATTATAAATTTATAAAAAAGACAATCCCTAAATAAAACATTTACCAATCATGCTTGGCATCGAATAAGGATTAAAAAAACAAAACATGAGGCTGACTATTTATGAAAAATTTATTGGGATCTATTATTAAAAAAAACGAAAACAAAGATTTCAAAGAACTCGTCTCTTTTATGGCGAACCAACACCAAAGTATTTATTTAAGAAATGGAATTATCCAGTTGTTTCGTGAGTATTGTGATCAACATCGAAAGACAAAGAAATTTCGAGAAACCTCCTCATTGTTTGATTTTATTAAAAAAGTTCAGGAACTTTTTATTACCAAAGATCATCTCGTGCTGATGCATCGTTATGCCATTGCAAAGTACCGTTTTTATATGGTTCGACGAGACGGAGAATACATGGAAGAAATTTCACTCTCAACCTATTTGGATCTAAAAGATCATTATTCCCAGAAAAAGAGTGAAGAAGGTCACCATCTTCATATTGATTTCATGCCGTTTTATGATTTCTCGCCCTCCATGCGCGACACTCGTTCTGTGGGAAACGGTATCCGTTTTTTGAATAGATACTTAAGCAGCAACATTTTTAGCCGCCCGGGCGAGTGGAATACAAAACTGTTCGAGTTCATTAAACTTCATCAATATAACGGCCGGCAGTTGTTGGTAAACGGTGCATTAATAAAAGACTCGGAAGCATTCTACACTAAATTAGAACAGCTCCTTGAATGGCTCAGAAAAAAGAAGCCTGAAGCACCCTTTTCAAGCGTTGAAGCGAAGATGAAAAAATCCGGATTCGAGGTCGGTTGGGGGAATACTGTAGATCGGATCATCAAAACTGTTGAAACGCTTCTGAATCTAATCAATGAACCCACCGATGAGGTGTTGGAACGATTTATATCTCGCGTCCCCATGCCGTTGATTTCAAAAATTGCCATTATCTCACCCCATGGCTGGTTTGGCCAAACCAATTCACTGGGCAAGCCCGATACTGGTGGTCAGGTGATCTACATCCTTGACCAGGTGCGAGCCCTGGAACGGCATTTGAAAACAGAAATTCAGTTGACCGGATTGGAAGTCGATCCAAAAATTATTGTCCTAACCCGGTTGATCCCTGAAGCTGAGGACACCAGTTGTAATCAACGAATGGAAAAAATTTTTCAGTCTGATAACGGCTGGATATTGCGGGTTCCGTTTCGGGATCAGCAGTATAATATTGTCAAACACTGGGTATCCCGTTTTAAGATCTGGCCATATCTGGAAACATTTTCAGAAGATGCATCAAAAGAGCTGCTCGGAGAATTTCAGGGACGTCCTGATCTGATTATAGGGAACTATTCAGACGGAAATCTGGTGGCCTCTTTATTGTCGGATAAGTTTGACGTCATTCAATGCACCATTGCACATGCCCTGGAAAAAACAAAATATGCATTTTCCGATATCGAGTGGCAGGAAAAGGAACAAGATTACCATTTTTCAATACAATATACCGCCGACATTTTTTCAATGAACAAATCAGACTTCATCATCACCAGCACGCTACAGGAGATCATCGGTACAGAAGACACCATGGGCCAGTACGAATCCTATCAATTTTTTACCTTGCCGGATCTATACCAAGTCATTAGCGGCATCAACCTGTTCGCACCAAAATTTAATGTCATACCACCGGGAGTCGATGAAGAACTTTATTTTCCCTATTATGAAAAAGAAAAGCGTATCGAGCACAAATGGAAGCAGTGGGAAAAACGGCTTTTTTATGATGAATCCAAAGATATTTTTGGAACGCTGGATGATCCTGATAAGCCACCTGTTTTCACTATGGCCCGGTTTGATAAAATTAAAAATATCAGCGGCCTCATTCATGCTTTCGGCATGAGCAAAAAACTCCAGAAATCATGTAATCTCATTTTCGCCGCCGGAACGATTCATATTGAAGATTCCAGCGACATTGAAGAGAGAAATGAAATCACCAAAGCATACGATCTTATTGAACGATTTAATTTACACGGAAAAGTCCGTTGGCTCCCCAGTATCAACAAATTGGATACCGGGGAGGTCTACAGAATTATAGCTGACCATAAAGGGTTTTTTGTACAACCGGCGTTGTTTGAGGCCTTTGGTTTGACGGTTATCGAAGCGATGGCCTCGGGCCTTCCTACATTTGCACCCAAATTCGGTGGGCCGCTTGAAATTATAGAATACGGGGTCAACGGCTTTTTGCTTAACACAAGCAAACCGGAACTGATATCAAAAAGCCTCGATAATTTCATCGATCAGTGTAAGGCAGATAAGAATTTATGGAAAACCATATCTGAAAACGGGGTTCAACGCGTTCATGATAGTTTTAATTGGAAATCCTACAGCCAGCGCCTCATAAACCTTACCAAACTATATGGATTTTGGAGATACACTGTTTCAGGAAAAGGTATGCTTGAAATGGATCGATACTGTGATTTAATTTACCACTTTTTGCTAAAAGAAAGAGCCCAACAGGTTGAAACCAACCCATCAATAAGCAAAGCTTCTTAATGCCGATAATTGTTTTGTACGATTGTTTTAATTGATGCTTCTTTATAAGAAATTCGAATTGGCTAGGTCAGCAGGATCTTGGAATATGTATCTGAACTTTCTTTAGAAAATTTCCTGTCTGATAGTGCGATGATTTCCAACTCCTTGTCGCCGTTATTTTTTACGGAATGTCCGACCCCTTCATCGACCTTTATCAATACGGCTCCGGATCCTGTAAATTCCTTTTTAGAAATTTCATCCGAACCTTTTTTTGCCCAGGCCAGCGTCCAAGTATCTAAATAGGTGATGATTAACATCTCTTTGCTATGATGGTGATAATGATTCCCGCGAATCGAATTCGGATGAATTTTTCCGAAATGGATGTTTTGAATTTTATCGAGAAATTGCAGATCAGTATCAAGGATATTATATAACACGCCTCTTTTGTCACCGTAATTTTCAAGTTTTATGATCTCAATATCTTGCATTTTACAAATCCATTTCTTTTAAACCGCTTTAAATAAACCTGAAGCCCGCGGCATTTAGCGCTGCCACCGCCTCAACGGCTTTGTCCGCCTTAACCAGAATATAATCGGTATCGTAAGTCGATATGGCAAAAATACTGACCTGTGCATCTGCCAACACCTTTGAAAGTTTTGACAGAATTCCAGTCGCACTCATTTCCAACGGCCCCGACACTTTGATGCATGACCAATCCTGGTGACAACGTTCACTATTCAAGGTCAATGAATTCCGGCACACGATGGAAAGTTCTTCTTCTGTTTTAACAATGTTGAAAAACGCTTCGCCAAAAACCTCATCCGGAATTTTGGCAAAAGGGCTGAGGCGGTGTATCGAAAATATTTCGTCCAATAATTCTAACTTCAATTAGGCCATTCCTTAATTCGCTAATTCATAATGTCACAAAATAAACCAGACCGGTCAGCCGATCGCTGGTCGTTTCAATTCCACTGATTTTAAGTTTCTTTTTATGATATTTTTTGCTATTTTGAATCATATGGTCCTCCACCTGTTGGGTTTGGCTTTCTGGTATGCTCTTTTATTTGCATTTAAAAAAATTATACCAGCAAGTTATCCGCAGGTGAAGGATTTTTTCATTTTATTAATCGCTCGGGTTCGGTAATAAATACATATGTAAACCAAATTTAAAAAAACCCTGCTCCCTGATAAAACACATGTGCATCTGATACCCATGATTGCCGGTTAAAGCAATAGGTCTTTTATATTGCAATTCATCCAAAGGAGAAGGTCATGAACAAAGCACAGGAGTTTAAAGCGTTAAATGTGCCTGTTTCTTTTGAAGATACAGCAATCGCTTTTCAACATAAATCGGACAAGGAGCTCTTTTTGTCTTATCTCATATTTTGGCTAACAAAAAGTCCTTTCCTGATCAAAATCCTTTCTCAAGTTGCGAAAATTGGCTTGGCAATAGGCCTGCCTGTAAAACCGATCATCAAGGCCACTGTTTTCAAGCAGTTTTGTGGTGGTGAAAGCAAAGAAGAATATGCCAAGATAATAACTAAACTAGGCAAGGCAGGCATCGGAACCATACTGGACTATTCTGTTGAGGGGACTCAAGATGATACTGAGTTTGAAAATACGAAGAACGAATTATTAAAAATAATCAAAGAAGCCGGAACAAACGAAAATATTCCGTGTACTTGTATGAAAATGACCGGAATCGGCTCATTTGAATTGCTCGAAAAAATCACGGCCGGTGATGTCCTCTCTGAAGATGAGAAACAAGATTGGAAAAAGCTAAAAAACCGACTCGATGTAATCTGCAAGGCCGCGAACGAAAGCGGCAAACCAATTTATATCGATGCTGAAGAAAGCTGGATCCAGGGAGCGACAGACAGTCTGGCTGAAGAAATGATGGCAAAATATAACAAGAAGAAAGCCATCGTTTTTACAACCTTACAGATGTTTAGATGGGATCGTATTGATTATCTAAACCAATTGATAGAGCAAGCCAGATCTGGATCTTATATATTAGGGATAAAAATCGTCCGGGGCGCCTACCTGGAAAAAGAGAGAGAAAGAGCAAGAAAGCTTGGTTACCGGGATCCCACTAATCCCACTAAATCTGCAACAGACAAAGAATATAATAAAGCGATAAAATTGTTCATTGAGAATATTGACGTGGTAGAACTTTGTTTGGCAACCCATAATGAATATAGTTGCACACTGATGACTCAATACCTGGCTGAAAAAAAACTTCCCAACAACCACCCCCACATCTATTTCTCACAACTTTATGGTATGAGCGATCATGTTAGTTTTAATCTAGCAAAGGCCGGATATAATGTTAGCAAATATCTTCCCTATGGACCGGTCAAATCAACGTTACCATACCTTTCAAGACGAGCGGAAGAAAATACGGCCATTGCCGGTCAGATGAGCAAAGAGCTTGAAATTATCGTTAATGAACGCAACCGTAGAAAGTCTGTATAGTGGGTTTTTTGCAATTAAATGATTACCTGGCAGGCTTGTTTTTGTGTGTTGTATACTTTCACAATACATGGCCATAGAATTGGTGTAAATTTTCAGAATAGACAGCCTTTTAGGCCCTCCTTCAAAGGGAGATTTGGAAAAAAAGTTGTGGCTTTATTATTTCAGTGTGGTACAAGAGCCTGCGCTGACAAGTGAATTATTCAGGAGATTATCTTGAAATGACCGACATTTATAAATTTTTAGACGACCATCAAATCGAATACGAACGCCATGATCATCCCCCGGTATATACCGTTGAGGATGTCAACCGACTTGTTCCAACGCTCCCGGCGGCAAAAACAAAAAGTCTTTTTCTACGTGATGCAAAAGGCTTAAGGCATTTTCTGGTTATTGTAAAAGGTGAGAAACGGGTCAATCTGAAAGCATTGCCGGATTTACTGAACAGCAGCAGGTTACGTTTTGGCTCGCCGGATCGATTGAAGAAACATCTGGGTGTGGATCCCGGTTCGGTCTCTCTTTTTGCTGTTGTCAACGATATCGGCAAAGCCGTCGAACTCATCATAGACAGCGCTTTATGGACGTCGGATGCTTTTCAGTTTCATCCCCTTATCAACACCAGCACCTTGGTTATTTCAAGGGACAACATTAAACAATTTTTGGATAAGACCGGACACGACGCTCAGATACTCGATGTCCCCGGATTGTAGGCGATACACTTAATCTCAACACATGCATCCTTGGGCAGCCTGCTGACCTCCACCACCGCCCTTGCCGGCCGATGCTCTGAGAAATAATCCGCATAAATGTCGTTGAAGTTGGCAAAATTGTTTAAATCGGTGACAAAAACATCCACGGCAACAACATGGTTTAAATCATATCCCGCGGCCAGCACGATCTGAAAAAGATTTTCCAGCGCCTGCCTGGCCTGAGGTACAAAATCAGAACTGACCAACTCGCCGGTCTCTGGTTGTATTCCGAGCTGCCCGCTCACAAAAAGCCAGGGAGCCACGGTTATCCCCTGAGAATAGGGTCCGATGGCAGCCGGTGCTCGATCGGTTTGAATCGCTGTGCATGTCATGATATCCTCCTTAGTTGCCATTCGCCTACGATCA
>JASFGF010000063.1:0-10075 GCA_050123915.1 Desulfobacterales bacterium
ATTGCTTTATGGATTAAGAAAGAAATAATGATTTTGCACATAAAACTGGGCATGAGTGCATATAAAATTGTGCATGATTTTGGAATTGATCCATTCAAAAAGCCGGATAAGATCCCGGTTATGTTTTGAAGGACGAGATGATTCACTTATCGATATTACATATCTCCGACATCTAATTCTATTTAATAGTAATGGCCCCCCTAACGCGGATATTTAACGTGTGCGAGGCGTTCATCTTCAAGGTATTCTATCCATTTTAATTAAGAATTAGGACACTAAAAGCCATCTCAAAATTAGGATTTTCGTTCGAGATCAAGGCGAGGTCGAGGATCAACCCACAGGCATACTCTGGTATGTCGAGGACTTGAGACGAGGGCTCAACGCCGATATCGGACGAAAAGACTATTTTGAGATGGCTTTTAAGGTTTTACACGCCGAATAGCAGCCCCCAGTTGAGAAAATTTCTTTTCAATTTTCTCATAGCCACGATCCAGGTGATACACCCGGTTGATCTCGGTGGTGCCTTTTGCCGCCAGCCCGGCCAGAATCAACGACGCGCTGGCCCTTAAATCCGATGCCATAACCGGCGCACCGGACAGCATCGGCACACCGGTAATCATGGCGGTGTTTCCCGATATTTTAATATCCGCTCCCATGCGTTTCAGTTCGCTGACATGAATGAAACGGTTTTCAAAAATGGTTTCCGAAATCATACTGAACCCGCTTGCAATCGACATCAGCACCATAAACTGAGCCTGCATATCCGTCGGGAATCCCGGATAAGGCAACGTTTTAACATCTACACTCGTGATGTCACGCGTCCCTTTTACCTGTATACGTTGATCCTTGACCAAGACATCGGCACCACTCAACCTGAGTTTGTGGATCACCGCTTCAAGATGGTCGGGTTCACAATCCAAAATGGTCACATTTCCTTTGGTCAAGGCTGCTGAAACCATAAAGGTACCGGCTTCGATTCGGTCGGGTATGATTTTAACCGATACGGGTTTAAGCTTTGATACCCCTTCGATGGTCATAACCGAAGTGCCGGCCCCTTTTATTTTGGCGCCCATCCGGTTCAATACATCAGCAAGTGCAACCACTTCAGGCTCACAGGCTGCATTGCTCAACACGGTTGTCCCTTTGGCCAGAACCGCCGCCATCATGAGATTTTCAGTTCCGGTTACGGTGGAAATATCCATATAAATCTCTTCTCCTTTTAAACCATCCGCCGCAGCCTCCACGTAACCATGCTCTAAATCAATCCTTGCACCGAGACGGGCAAGCCCTTTTAAATGAAGATTGATGGGGCGAGCGCCGATGGCACATCCTCCCGGCAAAGACACCCGGGCTTTTTTAAGTCTTGCCAAGAGCGGACCGAGAACCAGAATTGAAGCCCGCATCTTTCGAACAAGATCATAAGGTGCTTCGTGGTTGCCTACACCCCCTGCATCGATGTGAACAGTATCTTTATCTGTCTCTACCTTGGCGCCGAGGTGCAAAAGTAACTCTTTGGCGCTCTGTATATCTCTAAGGTCCGGAACGTTGGTATAAGTATTCCTTCCATCGGTAAGCAAAGAAGAAATAAGGATGGGAAGGGCGGCATTCTTAGCGCCGCTGATTGTTACTTCTCCCTTAAGAGAACGCCCGCCTTCAACGATGATTTTATCCATTTAAACCTCACACAAGTAAATATCAGGGTCCAGAGAGCCCGGCTTTGGGTTACCCCTGAAAGGGGATGTTTTACTTAAAACCATATAAGTTAAAAGTGCCTAAAGTTATGGTGTCGCTTCGCTCCGATGTTTTTATATAATTGATAGAATTCCTTAACTTTAGCTCACTTTAAACTTTAGTTCACTTCAAACTCTTGCAGCGATTCTTCAGGCAGAGCCAAAGAACTCTGACCTGGTTCTGAGAACCCGATTTTTTCACTAAACAAAAAAAGCGCTTCCCCGGTTTCATGGCGAGGCAAGCGCTTTTAACCTTCAAAAAAACAAATGTTAATGGTGATGTTCGCCATTCTCCTTGGATGCATCAATGGCAGCTTTGATGATACAGTAGGTCATACCGATGCCTAAAATGGTCAGCGCATACCAGAGGCCTCCCATAAAAACCGCATGACCCATGTCCCAGATCCATTCAAAATTAAAAGGAAACATAATTTATCCTCCTGCCCGCTTTATGCTTCAGCCGGCTTTAATTCCTGTTCTAACTCAACCGGAGATTCAACCGCCGTCTCTTCTTCATCCAGGGGTTCGATGGGATTCAGCTCCGGCTCATTGGGAAATACCGGCAGATAGCGGTATGAAATGGCAATGAGAATAATACCGTATGCTACCGGGAGTATGGTTGTTGCAACCTCCTGCCAACTTGGGATGTACAAGACCCATTGATCAAACGTCATAACGGGTACGGCCATGACCTGTAGCACCATGACCCATCGATTAAGACACACCCCGATAACTGCCAGGGTCACTGCGATCCAAAGCGTCAGGGAATTCTTTCGTCCTTTATCCGTAATCAGGATGAGTGCAGGAACCAAACCGCAAATCCCGATTTCTGCCACAAGTATCCAGATGCCATACAATGGATTGTTGGAATAAAAATCCATTAGCGTAAATCCTTTTGACGGTGCGGTAGCGGTGAACCAGTACCAGGTATCGTAAGCCTTTGCAATGGTGTACGTCAGAATCATCCACCCTGAAATTTTAGCCAACAGCTCGATGGCAACGTCCTTTACCAGTTTTTTTCGGGTAACTTTTTCGGTGATCTTGGTCACCAGAATGGTGAAACACGGCCCGCATGCAGCGGCTGACCAGGTAAACAGAAAGAAAGTCCAGGGCCAGATAAAGATCCCCTCCCGAAAGGCAAAGGGTCTTCCGTACAGAACCCCGGCAACACCGCCCAAAGAGCCCTGGTGGAAAAAGGAAAGAAACGCACCGGTTGCCGCAAATACCGCCATGATTTCATGCATGTTGTGACCGAGATGATGGAAAAACGGCACTTTGTCGATCTGACGGTTTTCAAGAATCAGCGGAATGTATTCAATGGTCAACACCCCGAAATAACAGGAAAGACAAAAAGCCACTTCCGTCAACATGGAGTGAACATTGGCATGCCAGAAAATAAACCATCCCCTGAGCGGTTGTCCGATATCGATGGCTAAAATCAGCAGCGCTGAGCTGTAGCAGATAAACCCGATGAGCACGGCATAATTAATGATATTCTTCAGCGCATCTTTGCCAAAAATATATCGCAGCAATCCGGTAAAAAATGCACCACCACCCACCGCAATAACGGCAAGATCCGCCCAGATCCACAGAGCAAATCCGTAGTAGTCGTTCATATTGGTCTGGTTAAGCCCCTTGAACCAACAGAGCAACATGGCATAAACGCCCCACAGCAGTACAATGCCGACTGCACCGATGAACAGCAGAAATTGCCACAACGGGCAGCGCTTAACGCCTTTGGGTATTAATGCAGAATCCATATGTTATGTACTCCTTGAATAGCAGTTTCAATTCTTGTTAGCTTTTATCCATGGTGCACAGGTTTTTTCACCTTTGCCTCATTTTTCAGATAATTATCACCGGCGTGTCGAACCCAATTTCGGCTTGAAAGATAGTAAACCTTGGGATTGGTTCCCAGGCGTTCCAACAACCGGAATGCATGAGGGTTTCTCGGACGCCCGCTATGTTTATGATCGGGTTTGACCATGTTGAATACCGCATGGTTCGGATTGTTCAGATCACCGAATGTGATGGCACCGGCAGGGCATGCCTGGGTGCACGCAGTTTGATATTCATCCTCTTCAATGCTGCGCCTTCCCTCCATAAATGCCTTTTCCTTGGCCAGCTGATAGCGGTGAAAACAAAAGCTGCACTTTTCAACCACACCCCGCATTCGTGGAGAAACATTGGGACTGAGGTATTTTTCCATACCATCCGGCCAAATCGGATCCCACCAGTTAAAATAGCGGGCATGATACGGGCACGAAGCCATACAATACCGGCATCCAAAACAACGGGTATATATCTGACTGACAATCCCGGTCTCACTACTATAATCCGTTGCAATGGCCGGGCATACGGATACACACGGAGAATGCCCTTCATGTTGACCCGCACATTGCATACAAGGCCTTGGGAGATAGCATATATCTGTATTCGGGAAAGGCTTTCCGTTGGTCAGTCGATAGACGCGCATCCATGTGATACTCAGAAGTTTGTTCGACTCATCTTTCCTGAAAGGCACATTGTTTTCAGACATGCAGGCCACCATACAACTGCCGCACCCGGTGCATTTATCCAGATCGATGACCATCCCAAATTTCTGGGCTTTGTTGTGTTTCATTAGGACCTCTTTGGATTGACGATGATCAATTGAATGCTGAAAAAAAATCTTCAGCTCCCAATGGTCAATCTTTAACAATCAATATATTTAGACGTTACTCAGTTTAGCCCTGATTCCCCATGCTGCATCCATACCGGAGTCAGGGTCTTCCACCGTCCCGATAAGCGTATTAAAATTTATCCCCTTACCCGCCAGGTAATCGTCAAAGGCAGTATGCCCCAATCCCCTCGGCAAAGCGATAATGCCGGGCATAATACCCTCAAAGAGATGAATCTTGACCTCTGCTTTTCCTTTCGGCGTAATTAGAAGGACTCGCTGGCCTTCACGCAGTCCGGCAGATCTTGCCGTTTTTGGGTTAATCTCGACAAAAACATACTCACCTTTAAGAACCGTATCTTCAACTGTCTTGATGGCAAATGGCGGATCTCCAATATAACTGTTGGCCAGTCTGATGGTATCATAGGGGATGAGTACGAGGGGATAAAGCCTCTCATCACCTTCAATATTGACCGGCTTAAATTGCGGCATCGATCCGGTATCCGGGTTGATAAACTCAAATTTGCCGGAAATTGTTTCAAACGAAGGTTCCAGGGTCGAAGGCATCAGCTCCGTATCGGACCAAAATCCCTTTTCAACCAAGGTGTCCCATTTGTCACTCAGGGTCTCTTTTAGACAGGAATAATAGCTGTCCCAGGGAAAAGCATTTGCAATACTTCCGCCCAACCCTTTTGCCATTTGCATGATGACATCACCGACATGTCTGGTGTCAAATTGGGGCTCAATCACGGGCTTTGCGAGACCGACGACCGGTTGAATCAGGCCGACCGGCGGCGGAACATCTTCATAGCGTTCGAGAAAAACGTGATTCGGAAGAATAAGGTCGGCTTTTTGAGCGGTTTCATCCATATAAGAAGAAAAACTGACCACAAACGGAATCCGGTCAAACGCTTTTTCGGTATTCTTTGTATCAGGAAGTGTATATAGAGGATTTGCACCAGAAACAAAGAGTGCCTGCAGTGGGGACTGCTCTTTTGAATTGACGGCTTCTGAAAAACGGTTCATCAGATATCGGGAAAACAGATATTTTTTACTTCCAGCCCCATCCAGTCGTTCATGCTGCATACCGGTTGCAGCCCTGGCATCCATTTCAATTTCCGGCCAGCGAATGTAATCCAAATCAGATATGGCCCAAACACCGCCCTTTTTATTGACATTGCCCACGAGAGCGTTTAAAGCGTGAACGGTCATACATTCTTTAAGGCTAACAGGGGAGGACCCATCACCCCTGCCGCAAATAGCCAAAGGTCTTGAGGCATTGGCAAAGCTTCTGGCCAGGACAACAATGGTCCCGCTGTCAATTCCGGTAATCGCTGCGACACGATCCGGGCTGTAATTCTCCATTACAAGCCGTTTCCAATCTTCAAACCCTTTGGTATAATTTAAAATAAAGCCCGTATCGTACAAATATTCTTTGATAATAACATGGGCAATACCCATTACCAGGGCTGTCTCTGTTCCGGGATTAATCGGAATCCATTTGCTTGATTTGGCTGCCGTGTTGGACAGGCGCGGCTCAATTTGAATGACTTTCACATTGGCATTTTGCCAGGCACTGTTGGCCCTGAACATTCGCACCGGTGATCCCCAGCCGTCGATAATGCCGCTTCCAAGGCTTAAAATAAAATCGGCATTTTCAAAATCGAATCCGGGCAACGCCTGAACACCCTGCATCATGTGAAATGTTTGCTCATAGGAATCACGGACAGATGGCATTCGCATCAAATTGGGAGAACCATAAGCGGTCAGGAATCTTTCAAAGAGACGAGGTGTGGTACCGCGGTCCGTACCTGATACAAAACCGACAGTATGCGACTGACCTTTTGACCTCAGGTTGCCGAGCTTTTCCACGATTTCCGATACGGCCGCTTTCCAGGATATTTTTTCCCATCCTCCCTGACCTCTCTCCCCTGTCCTTTTTAACGGACTCTTGATCCGTGTGGGACCATAAAGGAGTTGAAGGCCTGAAAAGCCAAGAAGACAAGCGCCGCCGTTATTTATAGGGTGACCTTTCATTCCCTCAATTTTAACAGCCCGTTCATCTATTTTTCGAACCGTAATGCCACAGCCGCCGGAGCAGAGGGTACAGACAGAATTGACGTAACTGGCTTCGCCATCTTTCGGTACCGGCGTCCACGGCCACATCTGGGTCCATATCGAAGAATCATCCATCAACTTCCATGGCAGCGGTGAAAGGGCTGTTCCCGCAGCCCCACCAACTACAAACGACAAGAAACCTCTTCTGCCAATCTTCATCTTAATCTTACCTCTTCAGATATCTAAAAAACGTTGTTCGCATCTTCTTTTATAAAAAAGTTGAAAGATCGAATTTTCAAGTCAACTTCGCCAAATGAGCTTTGGCAATAAGGACTTGATTTTCAACTCAAAACACTCTCGATTATTTATGGCATACAAAACATGCATCTCTTTCCGTTTGAACACTATCGCCTTTGCCGGATATCGATGATCCTGGAGAAACCACAGCTATAATATGGTCAACGAGTCTTTTTGTCGGTGTCTTGACATCTGTTTTTTCGATATTGGCGGCATACGTTAGATGGCATTCGGCACAATCATCCATCTTCATTCGGTCCCATGGATTCTTTTTGAAACCCGCGATGCTCTTTCCCCAGATATCGCGACTGTAGCCGGTTATCCGGTTTTCTTCATAAACTTTTAAACTTTCAGACTCGCCGATATGGCCGTGGCAGGTCACACAATCCATATCAGCACCCTTAATATGGGCGGCATGGCTAAAAAATACGCAATCCGGCTGTTTTGCGTATATCAACCACGGGACTTCCCTTTCTCTGGAAACATATTCCTCGACAAATTTAATTTCATCCGGATCGATGCCTTGAATCTCTTCATGACAATCGATGCACTGTTCCAACTTCGGGGCCCCTGAAAACGTTCCGTCTTTGCGAAAGAAATGGCAGCTTTCACATCCGTTGTCGACTTCGGCAACATGAAATGCATGGTTAAAGTCTATGGGCTGTTTTTTCTGAGAATAAAGTAGTTTCGGAAAAATGACCCACCCAAGGATAAGGCTGGCAAATAGCCCTAAAATAAAAAACAGGATGATGGGACCACCGGGTCCGTTATCCTGTTTTTCCATTTTTGCCTCGTCGGATGGTTCTGAAGTCGACCCACCGGCAGTATCCTCAGAAATCTCTTTCGCATGATCATCCAATGTACTCATAAAAACTCCGTCAAGCTGTAGTTGATGATTTCACGATGTAAGCTAAATCTTTAAGAAAATAAATTGAACTTCGGTTTTGTACCTACAGATCTCTTTTTTGTCAAGGGAAAATCACGCTGAATATGGTTCATTATTTTGGAAATAATAGATTCTATAAGTCTTTGTAAAAAAGGACTAAATGGAAGAAAAATCTGCAGGCTGAATTGAATACGACTACTCCGGCGGAATGGATAATTTGAGACCTTTGAAAAACGCCCCCTTTTGTCCAATCTTTGCGTCAGGCTCAAATTTTAATCCTCGAAATACTCAATGTATGTCTGTGGTTAAAATTTTCGTCTTCCTTAACCTTGAGCAAAATTGAACATTTTTAAAAGGTCTCAATTTTTAATAAAAAGCATTATCCATGAAGGAATTTAACAAATGACGATTGATGATTGTCGATTGAAGATTATCGTAGATCCCGATTTATAATGGAATAGTTGATGCTAAATTGAAAACTCTTTTTTTCTATTAACTCTTTACTGTATCCTATTTGTTTAAGTTCTTTCAGAAAAAATATAATAGTACCTGAATTTGAGATAACTTCTATATATATTCGGCAATAGAAACCGTTCTGTCTCCGAGAATATTGACATAACTTCCTTGTTCATTATCGTACCAGCCGTAGACAACCGCCTGCGTAATCGGTATTCTGACGACCACATCCTTTAATAAACTCAAAAATTCTTTTTCCAACCCCGGAACTTTTTTTAGGTCGATGATCTGTTCGGCAGTGCGGGTATGGGTCACATGCCCTTCGATGATCGTTGCCGCTCGGGGCATTCCAATGATATCTCCGGATACGTTCTGTTCGTCTGTATAGTGGAGGTAGCCCTTGATGTCGTCAGCCGCAGCCTGTCGAAAAATATCATTGAGCATTTCCCTGGAGATCGGTTCTCCGGAAAGCTCCTCCTGCAAATTCAACACCAGTATGATGAGAGAACCCGTAGAGATGGGTACTCTTACTGATTCTGCAATAAATCCGATCTCTTTCATTTCCGGAAGAACAAGCCTTAATGCATTGGCAGCGCCTGTGGAAGTAAGAATAATATTATTCATTATGCTTCTGTTTTTTCTCAGATCCGTTACCCCGGATTTTGGGAGTCTATCCAATACCTGCTGAGATCCTGTTGCGGCATGAACCGTAGCCATGTGAGCAGACAAAATTCTTTTTGATCCAAGAGCGTTTAAAAGAGGTTTTATCATATGCGCCAAACAGGTGGTGGTACAGGAAGCATTGGAGATGATTTTATGACGTCTGGGATCGTAAACATTATCATTGATACCCATTACTGTGGTTATTGAATCATCCGGTATGGCGTTGCCTTTATCCTTGATTTTAAACGGCGCCGAGACAATAACTTTTTCGGCACCGGCGTCAAGATGGCCCCGTACAGACCCTTGAGGATGATCAGGAAAAAGGGTTGGATCAAGAAATTTTCCGGTGGTATCGACAACCAGCTTCACATCATGGTTTTTCCAGTTCAACTCAGCCGGGTTTCTGGACGACCTCAAAAAACGGACCTTGACGCCATCAATGTTCATTGTCCCTGTTTTCTCATCCATATCACTGATCAAAGATTTCGCTGCGTGACCGTATAAAAAGCCATGAAGCAAGCCATAGGTTGAATCCCGTTCCGTATAATGGGCGATGTCTTCCAGGGATGTGCCCACTGCTCGACCGATATTAACGATAACTTCACTAAAATATTTCCGGCCAACATGGTGCCAGAGGGTAAGCTTTCCAATCCTCCCAAATCCGTTAATACCAAGCTTCAATCCACTTTGTTTTTCGGTTTCCATGCGAATTCCCTTTCTTTCCTGGATAAATCATTTTCTATTCTATGATTTAGTGTCCATCCATGAGTTCAAAATGAACACAATGGGTGCCCAATTCAGAAATGAGCAATTTTTGTTCGAGATCAAGGCCGCACAAGGGTTTACGGCGAGGCGTACGTCTGTACGCCGCAGCCGGAAGCCCGCGGAAAACACCGAACAGGACAAAAAGGGCCATTTATGAATGGACAATAGAAGCCATCTCAAGATAAAGATTTTGGTTCAAGATCCCCCGCTAAAACCCGGCGGGATAAAAAGGCGGAGCCGAGTTTTAACCCGTCCCGCCTGTTGACGGGATCTTTGACACGCATACTCAAGTATGTCGAGGACTTAAAACGAGACCCCAACGCAGAGGTTGGGCCAAAAGATTATTTTGAGATGGCTTCTTAGGTTTCTTTCACCCGTATCAAATCTCGATAAACCGATCCTTCCCTGCCGTCAATACTCAAATAGTCCCCGGATTTAAACTCTGCGTCGTCAAATCGACAACTCTTTTCCTTTTCGTTGCAGATAAAGTTGCCACACCCCACAATACAGGTTTTCCCCAGCCGGTAAGCCACAACAGCGGCATGAGACGTTACCCCGCCA
>JASFGF010000064.1:0-10041 GCA_050123915.1 Desulfobacterales bacterium
TGGCGGTGCTTGTTGACAAAGTCGTTCGGCAGGTCGTCGGACAGCTCAACCCCTTTCATTGTCGCCCAGGCCGAGGTCCACGCGCGGGCAACGTTCATAATGTCATATCCGCCGCCGCCCAGCGCCACCCAACAAATTCCCCAGGATTTGATCTCTCGAATCAGCTTGCAAAAACCTTTGTTCGTAAGGTTCAGCGAAGCCAAAGGATCGGAGGTAAAGGTGTCCACCCCAAGCTGGGTGACCAGTACATCAGGGTCAAAGGCGCGCACCAAGGGCGGAACCGTTTCATTAAACACCCGGATATACAAATCATCATCGGTACCTGGAGCCAGAGGAAGGTTGACGGCAAAACCTCGGCCCGGCCCTTGCCCCATTTCTTCGGGAAATCCGGTGCCCGGAAAAAGGGTGTGGCCGTTTTGATGAATGGAGATGGTTAACACCTGATCCGTGTTGTAAAAAGCCGCTTCAACGCCGTCACCGTGATGGACGTCTAAATCCAGGTAAACAACACGCAAACCATCCTGAACCATTCGGGCGATTCCGATGGCCGGATCATTTAAGTAACAGAATCCGGAAGATCGGTTGGATAGCGCATGATGCAACCCACCGGCAATATTGAAGGCGATCCGGCGATTTTCATATCTGACCTGTCGAATGCATTCCAACGTCGCTCCGGTGACCAGCAGGGACCAGTCATACAATCCTGGAAATACCGGGTTGTCGCCGCTCCCCAAGCCATAGTGTGCTGATGTTGGCGGCGTTTGGCCGGTATTGGCCTGACGGAGGGCTTCTATGTATTCGGAAGTGTGGATCAGACGCACATCTTGTTCCTCCGCCTCCCGGGCTTCCACCCATGGACTCTCGGGGTGATCGAATAACCCGTAGGCTTCGATTAAATCCATGGTTATTCGGAGCCTTTCCACCTTCAAGGGGTGATTGGGGCCATAACTGTGACGGTTGAATCGTTCGCTAAAGACAAGAACTTCCTTACGGTGTTCGCTCATGGTTTCATCCTAATTTTTCAGAAAAATTGGTTTTACATTGTAAGGCTTAAAAGACCTTATCGACAAATATTTAAATATCGAATTATTATTCAACTTGGAAGGAACTGTCAATGAAGAGGGAAACGTTATGTCCTCTAAAATCGAAATATCCTAGGAAAATATAGGGTGATATACTGGACGAATCTATATCGATCGGGCCAATAACCTTTTGATTATATTAATATCAGCATGTTTTTTCTCTCCGGCTGGTTTCGAGGAAATACTACTATACGTTTTACTCCATCGGCTGCTGTTTTCTCGTGGCCATTTTAGCCATTGTTCCGTTGTCGTTGATCCATCGACTTTGGTTCTATCTTGTCTGCGGATCGAATTTGTCGGAATATATTTTCTTTCAGCCAGCATTATCTACCGGGTGCGCAGCGGCGCTCACGCAAGCGTTTGATCATCACCAGAAACACTTGCATAACTTAAAAAAATGATTATTAAAATGAATATACGGCCTCTATTATTATCCTAACCTTGAACGAGTTGGAGGCGTTTACATTTCATGCAAAATTCAGGAATTGACGACCTTTCAACTCTAACAGCTCGAATTTGTGAAAAAGCAGACCTGAATATTTGGACGCTGCAGCAAAGGGGAGCATATACAAAAATACAATATTCAATCAACGGGAAGTTGAATTTCAAGAGCAGAAAGGTGGTGAGAAAATGCCTGTCATTTATGCCGAAAGTAAAAATTTTGGAGATAAAGTGCATTTGATAACCGGAGCGGTCGATGCGCCTCAAACTGAGAAATCCAGGGAACATTGTTCGGAATATAATTCTGTTCTTAGCGACGGTGCCTTTTGTTACAGGGTGTGTGGCGAACTGCCAAAAGGTAAACACCCCATCGCATATAGATATTTTAGCCGAATAGCCCATCAAGGGGAACACGTTGACTGGGTTGAATGTTCACATGATGGCTGCGAAGGGTATGATCACCATTTTGATGAAGACACCTCAACCGTTTGTTGTAGCTTTAAACTATGGAAAGGCCACAGCGAGCATTGCAATTTGATGATTGAGGTGGCTGTCGTATAGGATCTAAGGATAGAAAATGTTGATTTGAAAACACGAATACATGTATTTTTAAGATAACTTGCTGAAACTTTCTTATTCAATATTAACCGTTTCTCGGCTACTGACCCAAAATTCCTTTTAGCAGGCCTTTGGTGGTTTCTTGAAATGGCTTCAGCTCTTCTTTTTCCAATATTTTTTTGACTTCCTTTGATTCTAAGACTTTTTCTTGGAGCTGTTGTTTGGCAATGCTCTCAAGGTCCGGTCTAAACTTTGGAGAAGAGAAATTTCCCGTTACCAACACCGGCACCATAATTCCGGAACGCTGTTTTTCATCCCCCTGTCCTTTAATAGTGCCGACGACCTTCGGCTCCACACGGAAATCTAAAGTTTCCTTTACAAGATCGGCATCTCCGTTTGCGATGACTCTCAGCAAAGGTGACTTAAGACTTGTTTGCGGCGTATTCACCACCCCTTTGGTTATGGTAAAGGGAGCTCTAAGTTCTGCAAAATCCGTCTGAGGTTTCTGTTCGGCTTTTTCTGCAAGACCAAACGCAGCTTGTGTATTTCGGATCATGCCGGCAAGATCGATTCCTTTGATGGCACCGTCTTTGAACAATAATTCGCCTTTGCCATTCAACGTTTTTTTGATTAACACAGGATCATCACCAGTCATGGCCAACGTCACGTCTGCATGGGTGGCACCTTCCAAAATATCCTTATCCAAAACGTCGCGCAGTAAAGGGCCGACCTCAACTTTATCGACAAGCAGGCTGATATCGCTCTTGGGGACATCTTTGGTTACGTCGAGCGTCGCTTTGCTGGATACATTTCCCTGATACATGTTTAATTTTATGGGATTCAGGTTGAATTTCCCGTTTTTTGCATGGATCTTCAGGATTAAATCTTGAATTTTTGCTTTATTTGCAATTAACCTGCCGATTTTGAGTTGTCCATCAAGGGTAAGCCGACGCAATGGTGTGTAATCTGTTTTTTTTGTCGATCCGGTCGCAGATTCTTTAGGCTTTTCCTTCTGTCGAGATGTCGTCTCTTGATCCTGTTGTTCTGAGGATGATTTCTTGTCTGATTTTTGAGGCAAATATCGATCCAGGTCCATCTGATCAAGATTCAGATCAAATTTCACGGAAGGTTTGGAAAAATCAGATGCCTGAATCAAGAAAGTCAGCTTGGATTCATCAAGATCCATGACACCGTTGGAGACCGATATATGTTTAGAGTTTGCTTTGACATGGGATTTGACGGTCATACGATTTAAGACTTTAGGATCAGCCGTTGTTATCGGAAACGTTTGGCCTAAAGCTGCCACCACTTTTCGGGGTGAAAATTCAGCGGTCTCTATATCCATTTCAATGCCGGGGGTCGCATCCAGATTTTCCAGGGCTCCCTTGAACCGCATGGTTACCTCATTTAAAGCCTTTAACGATAAATCCACTGAAACGGATCCCTTTTTAACACCTTTATCCACCGGTCCTACAGATCCTTCTATTGACAACGGTTGCTTTTCCAGAACGGCTGAAAATTTAAGCGGTACAGGGCGATCCAGCGACACCTCCTGCGTGGTTAGATTTATATCTGATATTTCTTTACGTGTATTCGCAGCATGGTCAATCCACAGAACTGTCCCATTTTTTATGGAAAACTCTTCAACCTTGAGAGCATCCATCGGCATGCCCGTTTCAGAAGTTTTTCCAACGGTCATTTTTTCGTCCGTCTTTGGTTTGGAGGTCTTTTTGGGTAGCTCCCAGTTTACGCGGCCATCTTTGTTTTTTACCAAAACGATGCGGGGTTCATTTAAGATGAATTTTTTTACTTGGACATCTTTAGATAAAAGAGGCAGCAGTTTGATTCTGACTTCAAAGGATTTTACATTAACAAAGTCCTTTTCTTTAAATCCTTCTATATTGCCTAAATGAAGATCGGAAAACGAGAGGCCGATCCATGGAAAAAGAGAAAAACGAAGATCATCACTAACAGAAAAAGGGCGTCCGGAAGCTTCTGCGATTTTTTTTTCGAGTTCGGGTTTGTATTTTTGAACATCCACAACCCTTGGAATGATCAAAATGGCTGCAATGATGATCACCACCAAACTTGCACATATGATAAACCCCCATTTTAGTGCTTTATTCATGTTGTAACTCCTTTATCTAAATAAAAATATAAGAATTATTTTTTAAGTCTATCCACCTTTTCTCCGATGTCAAGCCGTATGTTGACACAGACGACTTTTGTCTGACGTATTGCATGTTAATTTATTTTCGAGCATAAGGAAAGAGGTTGTCAACAAGGATTTGACATCACTCGGAGGTCGAATGAAATTCATCGGTCGATGATTCTGAAACTTCCGGGACGCCCTTACTTGTCGTGGTCCGATCCCCATTCATCAGCCCCCATTCGCCATTATCTTGACAAACCACCACACTGTAGCATTTTTTGGGTATATGTTCTTGACGGGATAATAGATAGGCAGAATAATCGGGAATATGAAATTCTATTTTTACGATAGACTGGAAAAAAGGAGAATAACATGAGCCAGCGAGCCAAAGATATATCCCAACGAATCAAATCATTTGCCGATGAAGTGATCACATTTGTAGAAAGTTTAACCGGAAGTGACTGGAACAAAATCTGCGATCTGGAAGATTGGACCGTGGGTGTCACCGCGCGCCACTTGGGAGCCGGGCATTTTGCAATATCAAATATGGCCTCAATGATTGTTAAAGGTGAAGATCTGCCATCCTTGAGCATGGATCAGATCAATGAAATGTCCGAAAAGGATTCCCGCAAGCATGCAGATTGCACCAAGGCCGAAGCCTTGGAATTGCTACGGAAAAATAGCGCTGAACTGGCTGTATTCGCTGCCGGATTGACCGATGACGAACTCGATCATAAAGGCAGCATGCCTGCCTTCGGAGGCGAAGTGACAACCGGGCAGCTTTTCGATTTCATCATATTCCAATCAGCAACCCAGCATTTTGACAGTATGAGAAAAGCTGTTGGAAAATAGTTCGGCTCCGATTCTCATTTCAAAGGCAAGCTGTGTTTTGCTGCGTATGTCATGGTTTTGGAATATTACATTAAGGATGAGTGGGTTGTTGATGAAGAGGGGCGAAAGATGCCTAATGGAAAGGTTTGTGAACGTTCTGAACGAACTTGCCACGTTACCATGCAGATATGAAAAAGAATTACGCCTTTTTCAAACGTACACTTAACAACGGAACCGGGCAATGACGAAATAATTTTTCCGCATTTGATCCGAAAAGAACACCGGCAATATTACCGCGACCTTTCGGGCCCACGACCATAAGATCCACTTGTTCATCTTCTACCGCACGGCTTAATTCCTGAAACGGTGTGCCGATCCGGACGACCTTTTTGACGGAAAGATGGGTGCAGGATATCTCCCGGATCAGGTCTTCCATTTGCCGGATTCGTTTTTCTATTTCCCTTTTTACGTAATCATCAGCGAGCTTTTCTATATTTTTTTCAACGGTTCTATCGAATTGTTTGTCTGAAATTGCGAGAATGGTATCAACATCTCTCTGATTGATGATATTTACGATGATCAACTCGGCCTGACATTTATCAGCCAGGCTGGCCGCATATTCCAGGGTTTTTTTTGAATACTCGGAAAAGTCACACCCGGCCATGATTTTGCTGAACGTAATCATTTCTTTCCTCCTTATATGATTTGCGGATAGTTGCTGATCTTCGGTTTGTGATAAAAGCTGTTTGTTTGCTTGGAATTACTTATCGGGCGAAACAAACTCGGCCGTAGCCACGTCCAGCGGCCATATCACCTCGAACTTTTCGTTAATAATCTGCAGAACCAGTGTGCGGACGGTGTTCTGTCTTTCAAAGTCTTCATATGTATAGAATTTTACAGGGCCGAAAGGCGTCATCATGAAGGTTTTGTTCAACGCCGCTCTGATACTTTTAGGACTGAAGGACTCAGTCCGTTTCAAAGCATCTGCCACCACCAGCAGCGCAGAATAAGCTTCGGCGCCGTGGTAATCGGGGGGATACGAATAAACCTTTAAAAAACGATCATAGTATTCGTTTGCCCCTTGGTATGGAAGCTGATGAGACCACAATGTTGCTGTCAACAAATGATTGGCGGCTTCTCCCGCCCTTTTAATGAACTCCTGGCTGGTAAATCCTCCTGCTCCCCCACACAGCAAGGTTTCAACCTTCACTTCCCGGATGGCTTTAACCAGCGCCGCACCATCATCCAGGCGAGAAACCATGTAAATCACATCCGGAGGGTCTTCCACCTGCAGTGCAAGTATCGAGCGAAAATAGGCCGGGTCCGTCCTTTCCCTGTCATATCCGACGGTAGACCGCATAGCAATGCCGTTTTCTAGACAAAAACCCATCATGTGGGTTGCTCCATTGATCCCGAACATGCTGTTTTCATGGATAATAGACATGGATTTTGGCTTAAAGTTCTTCATCCAAAAATCTTCCAGACCTTTGGTATACTCACTGACCGGAGGATTCAGCCGGTAAATATTTTTCCATCTTTTTTGGGTGATCCTGTCCGCCGAGGCCGTGCAAACGAGGAAAGGCACATCCAGTTTATTGGCGATCTTTGCCATAGCATAGGTCGGAGCGCTCGTATGTCCACCGACCAGCATAACGGCTTTGGCATTGTTCACCAAGTCCTTGATGATCTTTTCGGCTATCGATTCTTTCCCCTGGTCATCGGCATATATAAGATGCAAGCGGCGGCCATTGATTCCGTCGTTTTCGTTGATGATATTCCTGGCCATCTCGAAAGAATCTTTCATCATGTTTCCGTCTACCATCTGTTTTCCTGACAAGGGAAGGGGGACTCCGATAACGATTGGTTCCGAAGCAGACGAACGAAACGGAATCACAATCATTACAAGCAGAAGAAATAAAAATCTTTTTATGTAAGGCATCATATCTTGTCTCCCTAACGATTGAATGCTGTCTATTGATTAACCCGGAAATAAATCACGTCATTCCAGCCGGATCGAAGCGGACAGTCGTATGCATTGATCACTGCGCCCAGGCCGGCAGCACACCGGTTTTGATGGCAAATACCGCCGTCCCCACCAAGAGGAACATGGCCGTTATGACGACGACACCGATAAGGTTGATCAACAGGCCTGCTTTTACCATCTCTCCTATTTTAACGCGCCCGCTGCCGAATACAATGGCATTGGGCGGTGTGGCCACCGGCATCATAAACGCGCACGATGCGGAAAGCGCCGCCGGAATCATCAGCAAGAGGGGGTTCGTCTTCATGGCCACTGCTATGGATGCCAGAATAGGGAGAATCATTTGAGTGGTGGCCGTATTGGATGTCAGCTCGGTCAGAAAAGTGAGGGTTGTGCAAATGACCCCGACCATCGCGACGGTGCTGAATCCCGCAAGAACCTGAAGCTTGTTCCCAATAAAATCGGCGAGCCCGGTGACTTGAAATCCTTTAGCCAGGGCAAATCCTCCACCGAAAAGGATGACGATATCCCAGGGAAGGTTTTTAAAAACAGTCACATCCATGAGTGTTGCCGTTTTAGCCTGCGGGTTACGTGTGGGGAAAAAGAACAAGAGAGAGGCCATAAACACGGCGACCGTGCCGTCGTCAATCAGTTTCGAAGTGGGAAGCAGGTTTGACCATCCCGGTATGGTCACAAATCCCAGAACAAGATTTTTTCTGAACACCCACAATACGGCGGTTACAATGAATACGACAGCGACAACTTTTTCTTCGTAAGTCATAGGGCCCAAGGCTTTGTATTCATCATCCACAATCTTCGGATCTACCCTCAGGTGTCCCGGCGGCCGGTAGATGAATTTTGTAAGCACAACCCATATTGTAAGTATCATGAATACCGACAAAGGAACCGCCATAATCATCCAGATTCCAAAAGAGATAGGGGTTGCTTTAGGGAATGTGAGTTGAAACGTGCGCTGCAGTACAAGATTGGGGGGT
Organism: Desulfobacterales bacterium; assembly: GCA_050123915.1. GTDB lineage: Bacteria > Desulfobacterota > Desulfobacteria > Desulfobacterales > UBA11574 > UBA11574. The sequence continues at coordinate 8,041 of JASFGF010000064.1, forward strand.
GTTCCCACGAGGGTGGCCATACCTCCCATCGATGCGGCGTAGGCAATCCCGAGCATTAAACAGAGCGAGAACTTGTGAGTGTCTGCTTCGCCGAACTCTTCTTCCATTTGGAGTATGATGGACAAACCAATGGGAAGCATCATAATCGTGGTTGCCGTATTGGACATCCACGCAGATAAAAAGGCGGAGGCGACCATGAAACCTAAGATGATTCTGGAAGGCCCTCCCCCAATCGTCCGTATGGTCAAAAGAGCCAATCGTTTGTGGAGATCCCATTTCTCCATGGTCAACGCAATCATAAAACCGCCGATGAAAAGAAAAATCGTGCTGTTAAAATAAATGGGCGCCGTTGCCTTTCCTTCTAAAATACCCATCAGCGGATAAAGGATCATGGGAAGTATGGCCGTGGCTGCCAAAGGAATCGCCTCTGTGATCCACCATACGGACATCAGCAAAGCGATGGCAGCCATGCGGGTCACTACCGGCTTACCTGGAACGAAGTCAATTAACAGTACAAGAAAAAACAAAATGGGACCTAAGATCAATCCTATCATTTGGGCTTTTGACCTTGTAAATTCACTTAATTCCATCTCAGGCCCTCCTTTTCTGTGTTGTTAAGATAAAGACCCTTGCAAATGGCTCGCAATAGATCCTCTTCACCAAAGATTATGTTGGCAATAATCTTCCGGTAAGCAGTAATGGTGAAGACGGTGGCCTCGTCATCCTCATCCATGAGTCGACTGTAACCCTTGACCTTGGGACTGAGGATTGAGGTGAGCTTAGGCTCGAAGCCTTGTGTCGCCATTAAAGCACCTCCCTAATGGTTTTAAGGCAAAAAATTGGTATATGCCGTACAGGAAAGAGATTTAACCCGGACAATACGTGTCGAAAGACGTCAGCTTTAAATCCAAGGGAGTAAGAAATTCAGGTGGGCTAATATTTATTCATAATATAATAAAATATGAGGCGTCAAGATTTTATCTTAATTACATATGCTAAAGATATTCATTTGATAATTAAAAAATCGGGAAGAATCATCAAAATGCGATCCTCTACGCCTGAAACCAAATTCCATAAGTTATGCTTATAGTTTGCCATTATTGGTGATGAGAGAGTTATCGATGAACTATTAAGGTGATAGGGTTATAGATGCCTAAGGGAAAGGTTTGTGAACGTTCTTTACAGACGTGCCGTATCACGGGTTATGGTATGGCTGCTGCTGTTGAATAAACGATACAGGATTATATTTGGCCCTGTCTCTTTTTTTCAATATTTTCCAATTTTTTTAAGAGACGCTGGATGTTTTTTTGCTTTCCTTTTTCTCTCAATTTCTTCTGAGATTCAGTATAATATTGGTGGTTTTTTATAAATTCGAGGGTGCCTTTGAACCATTTTGCTTCATCACTGACATGTATTCCTCTTGCACGCCATCCTTCCCTTAATTTCCCATCAAATTTGAAAAAATCTTCTCTGCCGAGATGGTCGAGATCGGCATCACAAAGGATCTTTTCAACATGGGTTTTCGGTTCATGCTCAAGATCCGTTGCGAGTATCATATTTTGAACCTTTACAACTTCGTTTGGCTTATAACCGATCAATTTAAGGATTCTGCCTGCCATTCGTGCCGCAATCGGCTCATTTTTTTCATATTCTCTAATGTAACCGGTGTCATGAAAATAGGCTGCGGTAATTAACAATTCTCTATCACGTTCGGAGATATTCTCAGATATTGCAATTCTGTTGGCAGAAGCAACGACGCCTTTGGTAGGATGAAGTGTATGATTGGCATCATGATATTTAATACCTTCTGGTAACTCATCTCTAAATAACTCCCTTATATAGAGGTCCACGATTTTCAGCCGAGGTGTATGAGGCTTGTATCTTAGTTCCATATCAATATTAGTTAAAATTTTTAATATTTTATAGTTATATCAGATGTTTGAAAACATTCATATTGTCGATTTGCTGTAAATATCCAATATATTGGAATAGGTTAAATCC
>JASFGF010000065.1:0-9969 GCA_050123915.1 Desulfobacterales bacterium
CGAGGTCTTGATGCAGAAAGATTTGCACAAACCGCAGGCATACCCGTGGATATGTCGAGGATTTTTGCAAAGCCTTTATGCGCAAGAGATCGGTGCAGATCGAGTAAAAAATCGCTCAATTTAGGTATTAGTTTGTTTGACGTGGGATTTAAACATATCACTTCCGTTTTTCAGTAGATGCGTTTCCTGTTTGACTTCGGAAGCAGTAGGGGTCGGGCTCATTGAAGATGTCGCGGTCAAAGCCGTAACTCACGGCCGGGCAGCCGCCGCATACCGGACGAACAGGGCAGGTGCTGCATGACGTCGAGCCGGCCCGAAAGCGGCGGGCAGCGTTTGAATGATAGATGTCATTCAAACGTTCCCGATACATGTTGCCGATCAGCGAGGGCATTTTTCGGCAGGCATGCACTTCGCCGTCGGGCAGCAGGGCAACGAAGTTGAAGGCCGCCCCGCAGCCGTGACCTGCGCAGCCACCGCCAGGCGAAAGCCCTTGCTGCCAGCGCAACAGATTAAACAGGTTGTCTTTAAGTCCTATGCAGGGATTCGTTTCAGCAGCAGCCATATACCGGGCTAAAAAATCGGGGAACCTGTCAACAGGTACGGCCGACAGTTCAGCCCCCCGGCCCACCGCCGCCAGTCGGTTGAAGGTAAACAAATCCGTAAGTCCGTTCAGTTGGTCGGCCAGTTTCAGGACCTGGTCCATGTTGTCGCGGGTGAGGGTGAGCATTACCATGCGATAAACTCCCAGCTCACCCAAAAGCTTCAGAAAGTCCAGCACCCGGTCATAGTGACCGGGTCCTCGGATAAAATCGTTATGCGCTTTCAGCCCTTCAAGGCTGACCTGGTAGAATTCCGGTTTTTGCACGGCCAGCATCCGTTCTATACGGTTTCTGGGCATGGGATTACCAAGAACGGCAGTCATAAAACCACGATCGGCAGCTTCACTGTAAAGTTGATCGAAGTAAGGGTAAAGCATGGGATTGCCGCCGGAAAAGGATACCTGGCCGAACACATGGTGTTCCCGGCAAAAATCGTAAAGGTCGTCGAGCACCCCCAGGGCTTGTTCGAAGGACATGGCTTCCCGATCGCTGCGGTCGTAGCAGTGACGGCAGTCCAAATCGCAAGTTTGGGTAATGTGCCACTGCAATGTAAAGGTCGAAGACCACAAAAATTCAGGATCGTTCACTTCACCTGTCGGGAATTCTGAGGGACGCCGGATGCGCGTCGGCGGTGTCAGGATCAGGCCGAGCTGCTCAGCCCGATAAAGGACGTTGTCGATGGTGCCCAGGGCGACACCGCCTTCGGCAGCAGCCCTGCGGGACTCGATCTCTTCAGCCACGATCTTGAGCGCCAGAAGGTCTTTGGCTTCGGCGTTGCGAACTTCGACACTTTTTTCACCGGGTCTTATCAACACAAGGACATATCCGTCGCCGGGTTCCGGAACCACGGAACGATCGGACAAAAATTCCGGCAGGCGCTGCCAATTCACCGCCAATAGTTCAAGAGCCGGGTTGACAACGGGGTGTGTCACCTTTTCCGGTAAAGATGAAGGAGATGTCGACACGAGATGTCTTGCTTCCTCGATTCTTGCCAAGTCCACGAGAAAAGGGTATCGGCGGCACCACTCGGGATGCCGATCCAGAACTTCCGACAATGCTGCGTTTTCCACTAGAATATCATCAAGATTCGGTAAGAGTTCAAAACAAACCGGGTATCGCTTTCGAAAGTCTGTTTTAAAAAGATGCGTGGACATGTAAACCCCGCTAACCGCAAGCCGTTTAGGCGGTATAAAATGCCAAGAGCCGGCAACCTGAAATTGCCGGCTCTTGATGGTTTCCGATCATCGATAATCTTTTGTCATGCATCCTGCATGATCATTTGTTGCCGCTTCAGCCGCTTTTTCCGGTTTTTTTCTTAACGGTCTCGGCCTCTTCCTCTGCGGCCTTCTTGGCTTTTTCTTCGGCAGATTGTTCTTCGGTCTTCATCTGTTCCATCTTTTTCTTTTGTTGCTCTTCAGCGCTAACTGCGCCGCCCTTGGAACCGCCTCAGCCACTAGCCGCCGGGGGCTTGACCTGTTTTTCAGTGCCACCTGCACTGGTTTTAGCGCCTCACCCGCTGCCCGCGTGGGCGCCGGGTAGCGTGATGCCGCCCATGCTGATCAAGCCGGCAACGCCCAAGGAAGCAAGCAATTTTTTCAGATCCTTTTTGTCCATGGTAGCCTCCCTTAAGAATCAGTCTAATGAATATCGGAAGAATCAATCAACATCTCTCTGACTATTGATTTTTTCTATCATGTAATTTTAGACGTGTCAACCAGACGGTAAAAAGGAACCCGACCCTTAAACTGATAGACCTCTGTATTTTCTCAGCTTAACAGAACCATGTACACAAAACGAGATCAAAATGCGTTACACCCTCGACGCAGAAAAAAATAACGACAGCCCCTTACGGTATTATTTATCGTTTCCTTGTTTCAAGTAAATATTAAACGTTTTTTTATAAGTTCAAGATGTTCCTTTTGCCGGAATTCAATAAATACTCGAATACCAGTCAGCCCTCATATCATTTTTTATTCTCTCCACAGTTTTTTTATCAATATCAAACGGTATCTCTGGTAAAATAGGCTCCGGCAAATCGTTTCCATAAAACGGTGTATCCTTGATTTTCAGGTTGTATGCAATGATCATCAAACTTTCCAAGCTTAAAACATCTTGAATATTATATGCCAATAAGGTTTCCAGTGCCTTTTCATTGTCATTGTTTTTGTAATCGTCCCAAAGCAGTGGTGCGAAAAAACCGTCGATGCCTTTAATATCTCCCCGGTCGATGTCCAACTGAGCTTCGCATTTTTTCAGACCGCCTTTATATCCTAAACTCCCAAGAATGTATCTCAAATCAATATGGGCGTGATTCAATTTAATGCCAAAATAGTTTTCAATAAACGGGACGTCGAAACATTTCCCGTTGTACGTCACAATGACATTGTATGTTTCGATATGGTCCGGAAAATCTTCAAGGTTATGACCATTGACATAGTAATTTGTTGAATCACCGTCATATAGAGCAATGGTCGTTATTTCATTTCTCCAGCTTTCCAACCCGGTTGTTTCGATATCCAGATAAACAGTTGACTTTCTGAATTCAGGGAAGAACCGCCATTGAAAGTGACTCGATAATAGATCTGAAAAATAATTCGGGTTATTAAATTCGATATTTTTATGAGATTTTTCAAGACATGCGCTAATCGTATCCCTTTTGGATGGCGACAAACGAATTGGGGAATTTGGCGTAAAATCGTCCCAACTGTGAACGCCTGATTCCCAAAACCGTCGTTCAGTGATGATCCCGATGCCGGGGATATGAAGAAATGTATTTTTAAGCATTAAAATTTCTGGTAATCAAAAAAAGAATTCGAAAATTTGAAAATATAGCTATTTTGAAATATGATTTTTTTTATCGCTCCCTGGTTTGACGCAGATTTTAAATGTTTTATCTATCATGTCAAGATGTTCCTGCGGTCACATCCTCATTCACGACCAACTTATGTAATTATACCCTCTATTTCCAGGTAAAAAAGCGATTGATCTTTCAGACCCACTTCCCACAAGCCGCCGCATGTCTTAGATGATGTGTGACGCCCCCTGGCCTGTTTCGGTGGAGTTGATCCGGCTGTAGCCGACCGCCGTGTCAGTAATGTAAACTAAAACGCTCTTGGTGCGTCCATATAATTGCAGGTCAAGAAATAAAATCATTATTTTTAATTCATTAAACGAGCCTGAGTAGTCGGTTAGAGGCCATCTCTGCCGGAAGATAGTCCGGCGTGATGGTGTTGATCATACCAAAATGATCAAGGAGAGATCCATGGTAAGACCAAGATTTATCCTATGTTTTTATATGGTTGTGGCATTGACGACATTTGGACTGGGATTCGGCCCACCACCGATGGTCGCTGCCGGGAAAACAGCCCCGGTCCCGGAGGAAGATATTCAAGTGCTTGCCTCGGGTCCCATACACGAGGCATTTGCGGAGGCAGTGGCATTGGATCCTGAGCCGGGAATCGTGGCGCCTAAGGCATCACCGGCCCTCATCGAAGAGATTCCGCCCGAGCAGAAACCTGAAGGTGACATTCAGTGGATTCCCGGTTACTGGGCCTGGGATGATGAAAGGAACGAATATATCTGGGTGAGTGGAATTTGGCGAGTACCGCCGCCGGGTCGGCAGTGGGTCCCCGGCTATTGGACCCCCGCTGAAAAGGGATATCAGTGGATTTCGGGTTACTGGGCCAGTGTAAAGGTGAATGAAGCAGAATATCTGCCCGAACCGCCTGAATCGGTAGAAGTCGGACCCAGTAGTCATGCACCTTCGACGGATTATACCTGGATACCCGGTTGCTGGGTATGGCAATACGGACGCTATGCTTGGCGGCCCGGCTATTGGACCGTCATGCACCCGGACTGGATCTGGGTGCCTGCCCACTACAACTGGACACCGCATGGATATATCTTTGTGGCTGGGTACTGGGACTTCACCGTCATCCATCGTGGAGTTCTGTTCGCGCCGGTTTTTTTCCCGCCTCGGGTGCACCTTGGGTTGGCCTTTTCGTTCTCACCCGGCGTTGTGATTGATCTGAACGTCTTTGATGACGCCCTTTTTCTGCGACCCCGATATCGTCATTATTATTATGGGAATTATTACGCGCCCCGGTATTACAAAAAGGGGATCTATCCATGGTTTTCGCTGCATGCGAGGCGGGTTGTCTATGATCCTATCTATGCCCATCAACGCTGGAATCATCGAAACGATGTCGCGTGGGAAAACCATTTGCAGAAACGATTTCGTGAGCGCCGAAAACACGAAGGGTTACAACCGCCCAGGAGCTTTGAACACCGCGCAACGCCAGACAAGGCAGGCAGATCGCCAGGATCCGAACGCCTCGGGCTTGTCATGCCGCTCGACCGTGCCGGGAAACCCAGGCGCAGTGTCTATCGCTTCAAACCCCTAAGCGAAAAAGAACGAAGGGAATTCTCACAACGAGAGAAAGAGGTGCGCACCTATCAAAAGGAACGTCAGCGTCGAGAGACCCAACAACAGAATATGCCAAAGAAAAAAACTCCAAGAAAACCAGCGCTGAACAAAGAAAAATTTTCCAGATCCCCTATTATGGACAGATCAAACAAAAAAGCGAATCGAAAAAAAGCCCCGCCCGTTCGATACAAGGCACCGAAACCGAACCCCGATGTTGAACCCCTGCAGAGAAAAGATAATTTATCGCGCTCGTGGAACAAGTCTCAGAAGTCGGAAGGCAGAGCGCAGAAGTCAGAAGTCAGGATCCGGAAATTTAGGAACAAAGGAGGACGGTCGGAGAGCCACATGCAGAAGTCTGATGGCAGGCAACAAAGATGGAATGCCGGAAGGCTGAGGTTGAATGAAAGATAAAGGTCGAGGTGAAAGGGGGATTGAAAATCATTCATCTCTGCGATAATTTTTGGTAACCGATGCTCACTAAATTTTGCCAATTTGATACTGAAGTTAATAGTTTTTTAATCCATGACCTATCCTTGTAAGCTCGTAACGGACCCTTCAGCCGCAGCGATTGGCTATCGGCTGCAAGAGCATAATTAACCAGTCGGTAGATGATCATTCGGATATGGCCATTGCCAGGCGAAATTCCGGCAATTCATCAAGGAGTGCAGATAGAACTTCACTCATGTGTCCTATTCGTAATTTACACGGGTCACCTCATCTGCCATGGTAGGCATTATAAGTGGCTCCCAAGCAGGGTCCTCCCATGTTCCGAGATAAGTGTGCATATCAAGATACTTCTTAGGTATAGGGTGCGTGCCCACAACGACCTTGACCCCATATCGTTTTTCAAGGAAGGCTTTGAATGTATCGATATAGGGACAAGGTGGATAGCCAACGACCAGACCGGTAGCCAGATGAATGACCTCTACACCATTCTTCACCATCTCTTCGCCCGCATATTCGATGTTGCCGCCAGGGCATCCATCACAAGAGGTGTAACCAACCAACTCCACCTCGCTGTCAGCGTATATGCTGAAAGCACCTTCTTTGTTCCTCATCGCACGTAAACACTTCCCGCCCGCACAGCGACGGTAGCGATCACAGATAATTATTCCAATTTTCGTTTTTGAACTCATTTCAACTCCTTTCAACTTTCCATTGGTATATCGTCTCAGCCTTTAAGCGGCCTTACGATGGCAAGATGCGCTGCACCTCGACTTGGAAAAACATTTATTTGCCGGAACTTATAATTTGAAAATGTCCCGGAAGTCTCTTGCGCCCTTCAATCTTGAAGGCAATATTTGATAATGCTTTCACAATGAATCGCTGTTGTGTTTAAAAAAGGGATGCCATATTTGCTTTGTGTTAATATTAACGGCAATTCAGTACACCCCAAAATTAATGCGTCGATTCCTTCTTCATCAACCATTCTTTTTGCAATTGCTAACAGTTCCTCTCTTGTTGAGTCTTTAAATATTCCCAATTCAATTTCCGAGAACAGCTTATGATGGATGAACTGTTGTTCTTTCTCGGAAGGAACAACAACTGACATTCCTTTTGAAATAAACGGTTTTTTATAAAAGTCTGCCTCCATCGTCAGCTTGGTGCCCATTAAGCCAACATTTTTTAGATCCATTTCCTGAGCTTTGTTGCATGTCTCTTCGACGATGCTCAAAAGAGGTATAGGGGATTTTGATTTTATTTCATCAAAAACGATATGGGGCGTGTTAGATGCGATTACAGCGAATTGAGCACCAGCTCTATGAATAGAAGATATTTTTTCCAATAGCCACTCTGAAAGTCCGGACCAATTCTTGGTTTCAACAAACTTCATAAATTCATCGATGTTTACACTGTAAATAATAATTTCCGGATAAGCCATCTCATCATATCTTGCATTGAATGCAGCAATTATTTCTTTATAATAGTCAACAGTTGATTCCGGGCCAAGTCCCCCGATTATTCCGATTGGTTTCATTTATTTTTCAGCTCCTATTTTTTTCCATAACTGGCAGGCTCGAGATGAGTTGCACTCCCTAACTTTGGAAAATGACGACAGCCTCTTTAGCCGTATTGTTGTTAATGGGTTCGTCATGAAAAATGATATAATAGATAGACACCTGAATTGCAGGGTCAAGTAATAACAATACAGTGTTAAATGTAGAATGTTGATTTGTAAAAATTGAATATATTTAGGTTATTACGCCTAAAAAAGGGGTATGTCAAGGGAAAAGCCAGAGGCAGAGCCTATGGCTGTTGGAGGTTTAAGGTTAGAGACCATAAGTCTGAGATCAGAGATCAGAAGTCGGGGGTCGGGGGTCGGGGGGCCCCAGTTAAATTCGATGCGCTCGTCTTCTTCGAAGAATTTAACGGGGCAAGCAGGGGCAGGGGGCAGGGTGAAATGCTTAGTGCATAAAAAGGGTGAACTTAGGAGAATATGTAGAACTGAAGTGATAATCAGCCCCATTTCTTTCCAAGTTCGTCAAGACCTGCTTTTCCAAGATCCTCTGGAGACATTGCAACTCTGAACTCGCAATCTGCGTTGAAGTATAAGAAAAAAGGTTCAGAAAAAAATGGAATCCGCGAAGGTTCATCCACATCTATAATGGCTACAGCGCCTCGAGTGCCACCCTGCTCCGTAAAATAAATGGATTCCGGCTTCAAATCGTCCAAAATTCTCTGAATGATCTCACCGGCTCTTCCCTCTTTTACGAGGGTATTGAACGGCTCGTGAGGAATTCTAACATTCATCAGCATTCTCATTTTGTATCCTCCTTTTATCATTTGAAAGCGAAAAGACATTCGGATTCATTAATTGTCTTAAAGGAATATAAAGATAAAATTATACAAGTCAAGAAGGAAAATACTACAATGTGGCAGGATCGATTGAAAGACAAAAATATGCTCTGAATGAAGATAGTTTGTCAGAACAGCAACTCAAAGTTGATCAATTCCGACGATACATGTCGTAACATCAACAAAAAATCAGTAAAGAAAACCCGGCGAATGAATTTGCCCAATTGAAAAACGAGATCACACGAATTTTATGAAGGTGATATGCACAATTTATTTTTCCGGGATCTATCTCTGTTTACTCTAGATATCGGCGTTTAAAATTTCTTCTAAACTCGCCTTGCTGATAGGCTTTTGATAAATCCCATTGAAGCCCGCATCCTCTAATTCATTCTTATCAAAATTATAAATATAGCCGGACAATGCATATATCTTTAAATCAGGATTAAAGTTTTTCACCCTGCGGCAAAAGTTTAAGCCATTTAACCAGGGCATTCTCAGATCGGTAATAATCAATGAAAAGTGTTCTCCATATCTCAAGATATGCTCGGCCTCTTCTGCACTATCAACCGTAACCGTCATATGACCAAGTTTTCCCAACAATTTTTTCATTAATTTCAGTTGGCTTAAATTATCATCAACAACAAGAATCTTCTTAGTGCCCATATCAACAACCCACCCCGCAAGTTTAATGTCGGTATCGTTATTTTTACTTAAGTTGAACGATTTTCAAGTTTGCCGCAGATAAGCAAGTTGAGCATAGCGAAATCCCGCTTGCGAGGGAAAATGTTGTTTCGCTATAGTCGTCTATGCGGAACAGCATCTGACGCAGTAAATGCGGTGAAATTGGAAATCCCGCAGGGTTTCAAATTATTGAAATTCAAATTGTCAGAATACTTTAAAAATATCTTTAAATTAACCATTTCAAAAATTCGAAACGCTCAGTTTAAGTTTTAAAAACTCAGAGTGATCAAAGAAAAAAATTCGAAACTTCTCCTGGAGAACACATTAATGCAGCCCCGTTAAAAAAAATCATGCACATTTTGAAGCGTTTCTCCATCTAAAAATTGCATGGTTTATAAACCGGTTCGATTTACACATACTTACGAATTTCTGTTCGGAAAATTAGAGTATTTTGTTATGTATGAAAATTTTAAAGTCGAGCAACTTAAATTTTTGAAGATGATACAGGAGGGTCGCGGGTAAAAAATTTACATGTTAAATTACGAGGTGTGAATACATCTTTAGCTATTATAATTGTAGTAATAAATCGAGAATTTAAGAGGATTTGATATCTATCACAAGTTGAAAGATTTGAATGATCATCAACCGTATCAAAAATAAGAGAATCATCTTGAAAGATCCTATTTTCTTGATAATGATAATTAACAGAAAGAATAGAAACAAAAAAGATAAAGACAATAAAAATAGATGACCGTTTCAATTTTAATAAATTTCTCTTTTAAAAAGGGGGTAACTAATATTTTGTAAATTCTCTTAATTTTTAACAGGAAATTGATTTACAACAGACGACCGATTTCAAGTGGGAGTATAATTAAATCTGCTATATTAAAATCATAATAATAGCAATAAAAAAATTAAAACACCTCCCAAAGAATTGGCGATGCTAAAAGAATATAAGGCTCAGGGCAGAGGTCAGGAATCGGGGGATCAGGGGCCAGGGGCCAGGTGTTAGGGTTCAGCGTGAAATGCTAAAAAAAATGAAAAATCACCGATAAAATTTGCTTTTGTCGTTTTGATTATCCTGGCTTTCGTGCCCTAAGACTTATTCCTATCGTCCCGAAATCAAGTGCACTCGAAGGGTTCGGAACATCCTCGAATATGTTGTGTTTTTGCACGATCTCTGCTTCGATAAAACCTGCAGCGTTCACAGTCTTGAGAAGCTCTGCCTCCGGCAGGCCGCCCGCAATTCAGCCGGTCCATAACGAAATGTCATTCAAAGCCGACTGAGGCATTGATTTTTCGACCAGAATATCCCCGATATAAAGACGTCCACCGGGTTTGAGAATCCGCGCCCATTCATTCAATGTCTTATTTTTATCCGGGGTAAGGTTGAGCACACCGTTGCTTATGACAACATCTGCAAATTCATCCTGAAGTGGTATGTTCTCTGCGTGTCCCTTGCGAAAC
>JASFGF010000066.1:0-9943 GCA_050123915.1 Desulfobacterales bacterium
CAGAGCATCGGTTGCGATACCTGCAATAACGTCCAAGTATCAGCTACTTGTTTTTTCTGTGATAACATATTACCGTATCACCAAACGATAGCGGTTGAACCAACTGCTATTTCATCACGTTATCAAGCTCTTGATTTTCTATGATCAATATATCAAAAGTTAAATACTATTCTTTTGGAATTGGAGCAGAAATAATGCAAAGATACTGGTCTAAATCGCAAAATATTTTTATTTTAATGATCTGCTTGTATATCATCTTTTGTTTTCTTTTGGTTGACAATGTCAATGCGCAAATGAACCCAAAAGATGCTCCAAAGGTTAGTGAATCTAAGAATACACCATCGGGAAGTCCAATTTGGGGTCCGCCTTCAGCCCTGCCAGAAAAATTTGACTGGATCCAGTTAACTTCCGGTGAGTGGCTCAAGGGAGATCTCAAGGTACTCTATGACAAAAAATTAGAATTTGACAGTGATGAGCTGGACCTTTTGGAATTAGACTGGGAAGACGTCAAACAGATTCGAGGCCATAAACTATTCAGCGTTCGTTTTGAAGGATCTATGACTGTGGTTGGTACTTTGAAAGTCGTTGATGATAAAGTTTTTGTCACGACCGAAGATAAAGTATTAGAGTTTGATCGCAGTCGTTTGATTTCCATTGCTTACGGGGAACCAAAAGAACTCGGTTACTGGTCAGCCAAGATATCTTTGGGTTTAGATATTAGAAGCGGGAATTCGGATCAGACAAATTACAATGCATCCGCACATGCCCAGCGTCGGACTTCTGGGTCGCGGTTTTTTATCGACTATCTTGGCGTCTTTAATAAAACAGAAGGGATCGAAACCGCAAACAGCCAAAGAATCAGCAGCTATTATGATATTTTTAAAACCCGGAAGTTTTTTTGGCGCCCGTTATTCGGCGAATATTTTCGGGACCGATTTTCGAATATCCAAAATCGTGTCACCGTTGGGACCGGTGTCGGTTACCACATCATAGATACATCTAAAACTGAATGGGATATTACTCCGGGACTTGCTTATCAATATACCCAAAACGTTTCAGTAGAACCTGGCCAGGATACAGACAACTCGACACCTGCCTTTGTGCTGGGCACAGTATACGACACAGAATTGACCAAGAAAATCGATTTCAATGCATCATACAGGTTCTATGTTGTTAACCAGGAATCGGGAAAATATACGCATCATGCTTCGGCAGCCTTGGAAATCGAACTAACGCGCAGGCTTGATTTAGATTTATCTTTTGTCTGGGATCGAATCCAAGCTCCCGAACCCGAAGACGATGGTCGAGTGCCCAATCAGGACGATTTCTATTTATTCTTTGGTATTGGGTTTGAATTATAAGTAGGTCGATAGTAGAAAATAGAATGATCAGGATCGTGTCTTGCTTACGTCATTACCAACTTAGTTGTTATTATGTTGGGTAATCAAAACCTGTAATACTTAGGCTTCTTGTTCGGAAGGTATAATTGCGATACCTGCGATTTCGTCCAAGTATCAACTGCTTGATTTTTTGGTGATAACATAATACCGTATCACTAAAAGAAAGTTTTCTTAATTCTTCCATCTATATTTAGAATCCGAATTTGTGATATGGTTAAAAAAGCGGAAAAAAGGTTAGAGGTGATATGTAATGAAGATCACACGATTTGGAGCTATTTCATTTCTTGTGCTTACTCCAATTGAGGTGTAAGAAGCCAAGATTTATTTTGGACACTAATGAAATTCCATAAATAAAAAAAGGAGATGCCATACAGCATCTCCTTTTTTATTGATACGTCAAACCGGTATTATTTTTTGCTGTCGCCGGTTGCGGCGCCGTGCATTTTGATTTCGACTTTTTCTTCGAGTCCTTCGTAGTAATTTCTCAGGATTTCAACCACTTCATCCCTTCCAAAATGATCCGGAAGTTCTCCACCCTCTGAAAGGAGCTTGCGCAGCATGGTTCCGGAAAGAAGTACCCGATCTTCCTTGCCATGGGGACAGGTTCTGAGTGACGCCATGCCATCACACTTGTAACAGTAGAATGTCCAGTCGATCTTTAAAGGCTGGCAAAGTAAATTTTTCCCAGGATCATCCGAAACCGGGATTTTGTCAAATATGGTCTGGGCTTCAAACATGCCGTAGAAATCACCCACGCCGGCATGGTCTCGGCCGATAATCATTCGGGAGCAGCCGTAATTCTGTCGGAAGGTGGCATGAAGTAGGCCTTCTCGGGGACCGGCATAGCGCATGTCAAGGGGATACCCGCCCTGGACCACGTTTTTTTCCACAAAATAGTTCTTTACCAGGGAGTCGATACATTTTACACGAACTTCGGCAGGGATATCGCCGGGTTTAAGATTACCGACCAAAGAATGAATATAGACACCGTCACAAACCTCTACGGCAATCTTGCAAAGATATTCATGGGATCTGTGCATGGGGTTTCTGAGCTGCAAGGCGGCAATTTCACTCCAACCTTTTTCTTCAAAAATTTTGCGGGATTCTTCAGGCCTCATATAGACGCCGGCATATTTGGTGGGATACTCACCTTCACTCAAAACTTTGACTGGGCCGGCAAGGTTGAATGGTTTTTGAGCCATGACCATCTGAACACCTGGATGATCTTCACCGGCAATTTTCCAGAATTCTTCAGCGGTAGGTGTGCCTTCTCCCATGTATATTTTTTCACATTCAAATTTTTTGTCGGCATCGGTCAATTCATATTTTTCCGTGACCTTCATGGTTCCCATGATATCGCCGCTGTCCGGATCACAGAGTGCGATGTCATCGCCGTCGTTAATGCTGTCGGCATCGGCCTTGTCCACGGAAAGGGTTACGGGGATGGGCCAAAAGGTCCCATCGGCAAGCTGAAAACTTTCACAAACACCTTTCCAGTCCGCCTTGTTCATAAAACCTGTCAGCGGGCTGAATCCGCCGATACCCATCATAATGAGGTCTCCAACTTCTCGATGGGACACGGTGATTTTCTTTAGGCCCTCGGCCTTTTTCTTTTCTGCATCGAGCTCAGCGCCTTCAAGCAGGCAGCAGGTTAAACCCTTGCCGCCATGGGGTGGAATTAATTTTGACATTTGTTAACGTCTCCTTTCAGTTTTATTATTAAAATAAATGGCTTTTTCAATACCATTTCAATTTTTACAAAAGCGAATTATTAGTAAGGATTAAACAGTTTGTCAAGGGTAATCACTGAGACCTTTGAAAAACGCTCCCTTTTGCCCAATTCCAGCGTCAGAATCAAATTTTAATACTCGAAATACTCAATGTGTTCTCACGGTTAAAGTGTTCTTACTGTTAAAATTTTCGTCTTCCCTTCCGAGGTGTAGGTCCTACGAGCCAGAGGCTTGGCCTTGGACAAAATCAAACATTTTTCAGAGGTCTCATCTTTGTTCAAAATGTTTAAAGTGACCTGCCCAGCAATGCCATATGCTCAAATCTTTCAACCGCTTTATACAATGAGACGAGGTATGAAAAACACAGTTACTCATAGGTGGCTATGGCAGGCGGATCTAACGTTTACCCCGTGAAATACAATGCCTATTTCTCTGGGTACTTAAAATAATTAGGTCCATCGAAATGACTTTCATCAATCATTCAATTTTCAATCTTGTTTGGTACCAATAATGGTGATTTCTACGGAGCGTGTTCTCGGACGGTTGTCGTGATTGATGGCAATCACCTGTTGCCAGGTTCCCCGTCTGAGTTTTCCATTTCGAACCGGCAAAACAATGGACGGTCCTATAAGTGCGGCCTGGACATGGCTGTGTCCGTTGCCGTCTTGCCAGGCCTTTTCATGCTCGTATTCAAGTCCGGGCGGCGCCAACGTGTTGATGGCCCTTTTCAAATCTTCCACCACCCCGGATTCGAATTCTATGGTGGTGATCGACCCGGTGGATCCCACCATTGTGGCGCAAAGATGTCCGGTTTGGATCTTCGATTCGCTGATCAGGTTTTCAAGCTCCGGTGTAATATTGCACATATCCGGACCGGTTTTCAGTTCAATGTCGATAGCGTCGGTAAATATTACCACAGATTTCATCGTTGTCCTCCTTCGGTCTCTAAAATAGAGTCTAAAGAGTTTCCACCCATAAATGATTATTTTTATTCGAGATCAAGGCATGCGAGAAAAATAACCGCAGGCATATGTTTAATATTCTGAGGATTATTTTTTGATCATAACCCCAGAGAAATAGGCTTCGCATTTCACAGGGCAGGCACAGAGACTTGTCCGCCTCACCGCCAGCGGCATCTTCGACCGGCGGATTGGGCAAAAAGACCATTTATGGATGGACACTAAAGGAGTTCCAGCTCCCAGTTCCACAGCCCGGGCCTCTTTTTCAATGCCACATTTTTTGGAATCGGTTCCAAAAGATGCACAAATAGTTGGTAGCCTGCCTTCTCGATAGATTTTCGTTGGATGCCTAAATCGAGCTTCCAGTTGGGATACACCCAATAGTCGGATTCGTATTTTTTAACCCAGGCCGCTTCATTTTTTGGACTGGTAAAAGACGTTTCAGTTTCCAGGTCGTCCGATAGAGCGCGTGAAATACAAAGGGGCCAGTTGCCGGAAAGAACGATTCCCAGCGGCAAAGGGCTTTGCTTGGGAAGCGAAAAAAAATCTTTTTGACCCAGTTCAGGGGTGACGATGGCACCTTTATACCCCAGAGACGCCAGGGTTTTTATCGCCAGCGTATTGGCAATATTACAAAAAGGTCCGGCCCAGAGGTTCATCCCTTTTAGATGAGTGAAAAACGTCGTCTGCCACGGGGCGTTGAGCACGAATATTTTTGCGCCTTTATTTAGGACAGAATCGACAAGTCCTTTAAGTTTTTGCTCGTCATCCGGCCAGATTACCGGTGGCAGCCACCACCAGATTCTATTCCAAATCTTTTTGGGAAGTGTCTTCACAGCTTGATCCGAAAGCCAGAGCCCCGATTCACCATGACGTCTGGTTTTGTCTATTCGACGGTAAACACGAAGATCTGAGATGGTTCCATTCTTATTCCCGAATTTTTTGGACCGTCTGGCAACAAAGACAGGTGTGTTGGATGTTATGACAGGTGTTTTGGGCAGCTCTTTTTCGAGTTTGGACACCATTTCCTCAAGGTCCTTTTCCTGACGGTCGATTAAAAAAACCGGAATTTTCTTTTCAAGATTCTTTTTTGAAATCGGCTTTAGAAAGAGGCGTCCGCCTTTTGGAACATATTTGCCAACCTTTATGGTGCTGTGCCACAACTCGTCTTCATATCCCAGACGAAGGAGATCACCGGGTAACAGTGCTTCTTTTGGATTTAAAAAAGATTTTTGTTTGGTTCCTTTTACGGCTCCCACAAAAAGACCGGACCCGGTTTGACGGTTAATACGGATTGGATTCTGGGGCCTTTGGGGCAAAAAATTATAATGGGTTCCAGACCTTCCCAGTGCATAAGACAGCATATGGAGCGCTTCTTTTTTCATCTTGGGATCGGTCCCCTGGTCTCTTAAGATCCGGTAAGCTTTAACCGTATAAAAAATGGTGTGCGGACCTTTTTTACGGCCTTCGATTTTCCAGGTTCGTATTTGTGGAATGCTGAGCAGGACTTTTACCAGGACATCCAGGCTAAGGTCCTGGCAGGAAAAAAATCGTTTTTTTTGTTCATTCTGCTTGTAAATGCGACGACAGGGCTGGACGCATTTTCCTCTGAGCCCGCTTTTTCCGCCAAAGTAACTGCTCCAATAACATCTTCCGGAAACACCATAGCAAAGTGCGCCGTGCACAAATACTTCAAGGTTCAGATTCTTTGGACAGGCCGTTGCCATGGCTTTGATTTCGTCGATATTCAGTTCCCTGGGAAGAACGACCCTGTGGACCCCAAGGCTTTTTCGAACCTGTTGAAGGGCTGCTGAAAAGCTGACATTGGACAGGGTCGAAAGATGCAGCTCCCCTGAAAAGCCGGTTTGTTTGGCGAGTTGTACAAAGCCCAGATCCTGAATGATGATTCCATCCGGTTTTACGAGTCTTTTAAGCTGTTGAAGAAGTTCTCCTGCTATATTCAGATCGTTGGGTTTCAGTAAAGCGTTTAACGCCACATAAACTTTGACCCCTTTATTGTGGGCCAGAAGCGTCAGTGGTACAAGTTCTTCGATAGAAAAATTTTTGGCCTCCATGCGTGCTGAAAATTGTTTCAGGCCGCAGTATATTTCATCGGCCCCTGCGGCAAGGGCGGCCAGAAAAGACGCTTTATTTCCAGCCGGAGCCAGAATAGAGGGGCGGAAAAGTTTTTCGGGTTCTTTGCTCATGTCTTTAAAATTAATTTTGTTTTGAAAAACCTGGTCCTTGGGCAGGTCAGGGTTTTTCGGCCCTGTCTGAAAAATCGCTGCAAGATTTTGAAGTGAGCTAAAGTTAAGGAATTCTGTCAATTATATAAATACATTGGAGCGAAACGACACCATCACTTCCCTTTTTATACGGTATAAATAGGCACTTTAGATCACTTTAGGCACTTTTAACTTGTACGACTTTAACTAAAATAGCCTCTTTCAAGGTTAAACCAAAGCCTGGTCTTTCCCCGCAATGCGGGATCTTCGATGGACCAAGCCTGCCCCGCATTGCGGGGGATTCTTTACTTATTCCGGGTTTGGTTGAATCAAGTTTTTGAGTATCTTTTCTTCAGAAAACCGGCAGCATCGAGGGCAAGGCTTAATAGTGCAGGGATCAGGAATATAGTAAACACCGTTGAAATCAATAGGCCGCCCACCACAACACTGCCGAGTCCACGATAAAATTCTGAGCCTGCACCGGGAGCAAGGACCAGGGGGAGCATTGCTGATACAGTGGTGATACTGCTCATATAAATTGGCCGGATACGGGTTCGAACCGACTCTGTGATGGCGTCCCGGGGTGACATATTGCCGTCCCGGATATTATTCAAACTTTGATGAACAATGAGGATCGCATTATTCACTACGATGCCGACAAGGATGACAAATCCAAGCATGGTAATAATGTCCAATGCCTGATAGGCAACAAAAAGGTTCACCAGTGATAAGCCCACAAAACCTCCGGCTGCAGCCAGAGGAACGCTGAACATAATAATAAAGGGGTAGAAGAAGTTTTCGAACAACGCCGACATCAGCAGATAACTGATGACGATGGCCAGTATAAAATTCAACATCAGGGCCTTGCGAGTACGCGTCAGGTCGTCAGCCGTACCACCGAGATTGATATTATACAGGCTTGAAAGGGTGCCTCCGGCTTTAATGGGGCCGACCACCTTTTCCTCTACGATCCCCATGGCGGTTTCAAGGGCCGTTTCTCTTGGCGGAATCACTTGGATCGTAATGGCCCGCTGGGAATCGATATGATTAATCTGAATCGGTCCTTCTTCAAGTTTAACTTCTGCCAGTGAATTTAAAGTCACTTTTTCTCCTGATGGCGCGACAACGGGAAATTGGGGCAGGTCCTGGGTACGTTCGAGCTTTCCTTCCCGACTCTTGACCACCAGGTCGATTTCATCGCCGTACAGACGATAGGTACTGGCTTTAGCCTCATCCACCATGGTATCTACGATCAAACCGAGATCGGCCGTGGTCATACCCAGTCGGGTCAAGCGTTCACGATTGGGGATAATGCGCATCTCGGGGTTGCCCAAGTCCAGTCCGGGTATCGGCCGTATCTGTGCGCCGGGCAGAGCCTGGGCCGTCAATCCATATATCTGTCTACCCAGATTGATGAGTTGAACAAGGTCGGGTCCTTTGATCTCTATTTCGATGGATCGGCCCTCGCCAATATTACGTGAAAATAGACTGGGTTGCTGAACAATGGCGATCATACCGGGAATTTTTCTCAGAACACCGTAAACATAGGGCAGTAGTTCCCTGGTCCTCTCCTGGATCTTTGAAACAATACCCATAAAAACCGCTTGTCCCCGTGCAACATAGAAAAAATTGCTGGCTGGCGGAAGATTCAGCTTTTCCGCAAATTGACTTTTTTGATCATGTTCAACCAGAGGCAGAATATCTTTTTCTACGGTTTTCCCAATATTTTCGAGTTCGGTCAGATTGTAGCCTGGAGGCGGCAATAGAATTCCGAATAACAGTTCACGGTTGCCTTCGGGCAGATATTCTGTTTTCGGCATCAAAAAAAATGCCAGGCTAACCGCCATAAGGGTCATAATAACGGCAAGACCCATCCGTGCCGAAACCGATCCACACACCCAGTAAACAAACTTCGTCGTGTAATTTATAAAGCCGCTGGCAAAAGTGGTAAGTTTTCCCATAATAAAATTAACAGGCTTCCGGATAGGCGCAAAATATCCTTTTGCTTTGAGTGTCGTGTTTTTCTCCTTTTGAACTTTCCCCAGTATTTTGGAAGACAAGGTCGGAATAACCGTAATAGAGATAATTAGACTTAACGTTACGGCGCTACTAATAGCGATGGCAATGTCACGGAAAAGTTGGCCGGCCTCCTCCTGAACAAAAACAATGGGAAGAAATACCGCCACTGTGGTCAGTGTACTTGCCAGAACCGCTCCCCAGACCTCAACGGTACCATCATAGGCTGCTTCTACCCGGGTTTTGCCCATCTCACGGTGGCGGAAAATATTTTCAAACACCACAATGGAATTATCCACGACCATACCGATGGCAAAGGAAAGGCCGGCCAAGCTGACGACGTTGATGTTCCTTCCCATTAAGGTCATGACAAGGAACGTACCGATGGTGCTGATGGGAATGGCGATGGCCACGATGACGGTGCTCGCGAAATTCCGTAAAAATATTATAAGCACCAGAATCGCCAGGGATCCACCTACAAAAATATTCTCCCTTACCAGCTTTATGGCACTATAGATGTAGCTGGTTTCATCGTAGACTTTAATAATTTTTAAATGTTTTTCTTTTAACAAACCGTCATTTAATTCCGTGAGCGCTTCCTGGAGTTTCTTTACCACAACCAGGACGTTGGAGCCGGGCTCTCGAACCGCGTTAAAGACAATGGTCGGAACACCTAAATGACGGACGACATATTCCGGATCTTTAAAACCAAACTTAACACCGGCAATATCCCCCACGGAAACAGGGATGCCGTTTACTCTTTTGATAATAACATCGGAGATATCCTCGGTGCTTTTATATTCGCCGACAGTTCTTGTGATATAACGACGTTTGCCTTCGTCAAAGTCACCGGCACTGATATTTTTGTTTTCTATATCCAGAGCCCGAACGAGTTCGGGAATGGTCACTTTCCGGGCCGAAAGGGCGTCTGAATCAACAATGACCTGAATCTCTCGTTCCCGTCCTCCGTAAATGTTGGAAGACGAAACACCTGAAATCCTCTCAAGCCGGGGCTTCACATGTTCATCGACAAAATCGTATTCCTGCTGTAGATTGCCTTGATATCCGTCCAGAGCCTTCAACACCATCCAGGCAATGGCCTTTTCGCGTCTTCCTCCGGATTTTATGATGGGCTTTTCCACATCGTCCGGATATTCTTTTACCCGTTCGAGGCTGTTGGATACCCTGAGAAGCGCTTCATCGGTACTCGTGCCGATTTCAAACATCAGGTTGATATAGGCATTGCTGTCTTCACTTTCACTTTTAATCTCCACCAAACCTTCGAGATTTTTGAGTTCTTCTTCCTGGGCATCGACGATTTCGCGTTCCACTTCAACAGGACTTGCGCCGCGCCAGGTCGTCGTAATGGAAATCTCTGGAAGGTCAACATTTGGGGTCAACTGAATCGGAATTCTGAAAAGTGAAATAAAGCCGAACAATGTCAGCAAGAGAACACCGACCGTAACGGTCACCGGCTTTTTTATGGCAGTATTGACAAGTTTCATAGCATGTAATGAAGGTTTCAGGGCTCAGGTTTCAGGGCACAGGGTTCGTGGTTCAGGGTACAGGGTCTCAAAAAAACATTACTGTTCTATAAATAACCAGGACAACGT
>JASFGF010000067.1:0-9915 GCA_050123915.1 Desulfobacterales bacterium
GCCCTAAGGTATGGAGGCCAACTGGTACAAAACCCCAAAATTCGATACTCATCGATTCTCACGTTTATATAATCATTGGGTCTGTTCAATGAAACTCTTCAGTTTCCGGCTTCTGGTAGGATGCCTGAGTTTTCTCAAAGCCTTGGCTTCTATCTGTCTAATCCTTTCTCGTGTTACGGCAAAGTCCTGTCCAACCTCTTCGAGGGTATGATCCGCCTTTTCACCGATGCCGAATCGCATACGCAGTACTTTTTCCTCGCGCGGGGTTAATGTCGCGAGAACCTTTCTTGTCTGCTCGGCTAGATTCAGACTGACAGCTGCATCTGAAGGCAGCATAAACTTCTTATCTTCTATAAAATCTCCGAGGTGGCTATCTTCTTCCTCGCCTATGGGCGTTTCCAGAGAAATCGGTTCTCTGGCAATTTTTAGGACTTTTCGAACTTTGGATAAGGGGATTTCCATTTTCTCCGATATTTCCTCAGGCGTCGGCTCTCGTCCAAGCTCCTGCACGAGGTACCTTGATGTACGGATAAGCTTGTTTATTGTTTCAATCATATGAACAGGGATTCGGATGGTTCTTGCCTGGTCGGCAATTGCCCTTGTTATGGCCTGTCTAATCCACCACGTAGCATATGTGCTGAATTTGTAACCACGCCTATATTCAAATTTATCGACAGCTTTCATCAAGCCGATATTCCCTTCCTGGATCAAATCTAAAAATTGTAAACCTCGATTGGTGTATTTTTTGGCAATACTGACAACCAATCGCAAATTGGCCTTGGTCAGTTCACTTTTCGCAAGTTTGGCTCTAAAACGCCCTTCATCTACATTTGACATGATCCTTTTTAAGGATCGGTTCTTGGCCTTAAAAGTATATTCCCGAGCGGCAATCTGGTCTTTTATTGTCTTCAGCTCGGCAAACAACAAGGCACCTTCTTCCTTTGAAAGGTTACAACGGGAACAGACCCAACGGACGAACTTTGTCTTGGTCGTTAAATTGGCTCGAAGTTTTGTAACCGATACACCAAGGGAATCAGCACACATCACAATTATTTTATTCATGGAATCGAACCACTCAATGTTTTCCCTGACGAGGTTCTCAATCTTATCGATCATCCCGGTCTCAAAACGCCATTCTTTAAGCAAATCAAATATTTTATTATTCCTGCGAGTGATGCACCTTCTGATACGACGTTGTTCATCGGATTTAAGTTTTGATACAAAGAGTTTCTCCCGATATACTTTGTTTTCTTCATGAATAGACCGGATAGCATGTACGGTATCTAAAAACCTTTCGATCTGTATCGTTTCGTCAATATAGGCACCTATATCGTCCATATCCCTGACATCTCTTAACACCTGTTTCAGTCGTATATCCCTGTTATCTATTTGATTTCCTATCTCTAGAATGCATTCAACGGCGATGTTTGTATCTATCAGGGCCTTTAAAACTTCCTGTTCTCCCGCTTCTATCTCCTTGGCAATAACGACCTCACCTTCCCTGCTTAAAAGAGTAACCAATCCCATCTCACGTAAATACATTTTGACAGGATCGGTTACAGAACCAAAATCAGGAGCGGGAGTTGCAGATATTTTTATCTTTTTTGTTCGAGTTAACTTGTTCTTTTTTTCATCTATGATTTCAATATCAAGATCATTTAACATGATAAGCGTTTCATCAATTTGCTCCAATGAAAGGGTATCATCCGGAAGTGCTTTGTTTATCTCATCATAAGTTAGAAAACCTTTCTTTTTTCCTTTTGATATAAGCTTGTCCAGCGTTTTTTTGGTAATATTTTTATTTTTTTTCTTTTTTGTAGCGGCTTTCTTTGCCATGTATTTAGCCTCCTACAGACTTTATTTGATTTTGTGTTTATTTCAATAACGCCATCTTCTTTTTTTCAGACAGCACTGCCATTTTATGTTTTTTACTCAACAGCTTTGAAAGTAGTTCAAGATCATTGTTCTCTTCAGCTTCCTTTATTTTTTTTATCAAAGTATTTTCTTTTTTATGACGTATCGACTCGAATCGATTTAAAATATTGAGACATCCACCATAATCCCACTGATTCTCCTTAAATGCCATGGAAGCAACAATGCCTCTTACATCGTTGTCTTCAATAAAGTTGATAACATCAACGATGTTTGTATCCGAAAAATCTTGATGTGCCAGAATTAAATCTCCTATCGCTTTCAAACGGTTGTCCTCAAAAAGATCAAGTAAGCCTCGCTCGGCAATTTCGGATAAAACTGGCGGAAATTGAAGCATCATTGAAATAATCTGCTGCTCCAGCCTTGCCCACTTACCATAAAATGACGTTCCGCTATCCGCTTTCTGGAAACCGTTATTATTGTTGTTGCGGACAAAATCATTGTTTGAAAATGTATCCTTCTTGGCGCTACGTTTATTTCGAAAAGATAGTTCCCTCACCTTTTCCAAAACAGCAGTTTCTTCAATCTCAACACGTTCAGCAAGTTCCTTTATATACAAAGATCTTGCCACACTGTCATCAATGGAGGCCAGCGTTTCTCTCATCTCAGAAATCACACGGATCTTTCCTTCAACAGTAAGTCCGTATTTCTCTATCAAAGCATCTATAAGAAAAGATATAAGGCTCTTTGCATTTTTAGCAATAGTAGAAAACGATTCGCATCCGAATTCAAAAAGATATGAATCTGGATCATGTCCCGAAGGCAAAAGCATAATACTTGCATCTACTTCGGCATTCATAAAGATACCTAAGCTTCTCAGCGCAGCTTTCATACCTGCATCATCAGAATCAAAAACGAGCACCACGCGGCCATCCTTGCCGATAATGTTTCTGAGGATATGAACATGGTCTGGAGTAATCGACGTCCCCAATGTTGCAACTGAGTTTTGAAACCCATTCTGATGCAATGCCAAAAGATCAAAATATCCCTCAACAATGTAAACCGTTTCGGTCTCCCTACATTTTTGTCTGGCCCGGTGAAGACCGTATAAAGAAGAACTTTTGTTATAAATCGGCGTTTCCGGAGAGTTCAGGTATTTCGGCAAATTATCATCCAATACCCGTCCGCCAAAACCTATCACATGCATGTTCACATTAAATATTGGAAATATTATTCGGTTTCTGAAACGATCATAAAAACCGTCCTTGTTTTCTCTTTTAACAATCAACCCGACATTTTCGACAATATCGAGGGGTATCTTCCTTTTTTGGAAAAAATAATTGATATTATTCCAACCCTCCGGAGCGTATCCAAGCTTAAATGTGTCGATTGTCTCCTGGCTTATTCCCCTTTTCTTGAGATATAGCAATGCCTGTTTTCCTGAAGGAGCAATAGACAGATTATTGTGGAAAAAATCCATGGCCTGTTTATTTACGGCAAGCAGGTTTTCCTTTTCGCTTCTGAGTCTTTTTTGCTCTTTTGACATCTTTTGAACCGGAATATCGATTCCATATTGTCTGGAAAGAATCCGTGCAGCTTCCGGAAAAGAAATACCATCACGTTTCATGATAAAACTAAAGACATTCCCTCCAGCAGCACATCCGAAGCAATAAAATATCTGTTTTTGGGGACTTACGGTAAACGACGGGGTTTTTTCAGAATGAAACGGGCAAAGTCCAACGTAGTTCTTTCCTGTTTTTTTCAGCAGTACGCTTTCTGAGACGACTTCAACAATATCCGCTGCATTTTTAATTTCTAAAACCTTATCTTCAGGAATAAAAATTGTCAAAAAGACCAACCTCCATCAAGATGAAAATGGTATGACTGACAATAAAGGAACCGATCATTATGGGAGGTTCTTTAATGAGAAGAATCCAATAAACTGCAATAGTTTGTCTACATTTTACTTTAACTATCAACTGTAACTATTATTTATTGGTTTGTCAAGACCATTGTCATATATGATGTTTATTCAATTAGTTGATGAATCTGTTATTCTTTATTTGCTGGTTGCTAAAGAAGCCTCAATAGCCTCTTTAAGATTTAGGCTGCCGCTATATAAAGCCTTACCGGTAATGACCCCGACAACACCGACGGTTTCTAATGGTAATAGATTTTGAATGTCCTTTATAGAAGAAACACCACCTGAAGCAACTATCGGTGTAGAAACAGCTTCAGCAAGACGACGGGTTTCATCGATGTTTGGGCCGGTTTTCATTCCATCCCTGTAAATGTCTGTAAAGTTAATAGCAGCAATGCCACAATCTTCAAATTGTTTTGCAAGATCCACAGCATTTACTTGGGTTGTTTTAGTCCACCCCTCAATGGCAACCAACCCGTTTCGCGCATCAATACCGACAACAATCTGGCCTGGAAATGCTTTGCAAGCATCTTTTACAAGTTTCGGATTTTGAATGGCTTCAGTACCAATAACAACTCTCTTAACCCCAATTTCGAAAAACATTTTAATAGTTTTTTCGTTCCGGATTCCACCGCCAACCTGTATATCTGCATTGACACTTTCTATGATTTTTCTTATGGAATCGAGATTCTGTGGACTTTTTTCAACGGCACCATCAAGATCAATGACATGAATAATCTCAGCCCCCTCATCTTCCCATCTCTTTGCCATAGCCGCAGGATTGTCGGAAAAGATCGTTTCTGCATCCATACGCCCCTGCGAGAGCCGTACACACTTTCCATTTTTTATATCAACTGCAGGAATAATAAGCATCGCTTTATCTATTTTCCAATGTTTCGGTTTCTGCAGGAATGTAAAAGTCTTTAAGCATATCTTCAAGACCGGAAATTGCCATCTCTTTTGCGGTAATCCATTTGGCCTTTCTTTTTAAAAAAACCTTCAGTCGAAAAAGGTCATCTGACAATGGTTGTTGCGTTTCATCAAGGTGAGCGCTCCATAACACGCGGCCATCCTTAACTCGAATAAGGTGTATGTCAAAAGCTACAGAAGCCGGTAAATCGACTGAATATTGAGTACCGACCCGTTCCCTGAAACGATAAATATACCCAATAAAAATTGCATCGGCATTTAGTGAACGTCCTATTTCAAGTTGCAAGTCTCGTTCAAGCAACTCTTTGTTGCTTCCCGCCAACAGTCCTGACATAACCCCTTGAGCTTGGCTGCTGGGTATTAATTCAATATTTTTTCGATCTTTTAATAAAATAAACAAATGCTCAGTAAGCATAGCGGCTGCGCCTTCTGCCACTTCTCCTGTGGTGAACACTTTTCCGCACACCGGACAACGACCGTTCACACTTTCTCCAAATACCGCTGCCATATCCTTAAAAGGAAGAATCAATATTTTTTTAATTCCAGACAGATTTGGCGGTCTTGACGTAACAATATTATCTCCTCCGCAGGCTGAGAAAAACACTATCCCTGTCAAAAGAAACACTTTAAGCAAGACGTAATATATTTGTATTGGCTTCATCATCGAAAATTATTGATTCATCAATTATGAATTTCGTTCATTTTTTGGCAAAATTCTTCAACTGACTATTTCCCTAATCACAAACGATTGACGATTACCGTTCGATGGATCAAAACGCAGATCTATACCTATTGGTAACGGTTAAAGAATATTCTATATAACTTAAATTTGTCTCCGGTTTTTTCCAAATTAAGGAAGGTTAAGTATGATTACAATACACCTTTTGATGATCGAACATCTCTAATCCGGTCATCAAAAGAAACAGCCTGGCCCAAAGCCCTTCCGACAGCTTTGAAAATAGATTCATTGATGTGATGTTCATTGTCACCGTAAAAGACATTAACATGAAGGTTCATTCCGCACCGGTTTGAAAACGCCCTTAAAAATTCCTTGGTGAGAGATGTGAAAGCATGTCTTTCAGATGTTGGGATTGTCGGAACATTGTAAACCAAAAAAGGACGCTTGGACAAATCGATGGCCACAGAAGCAAGTGCGTCATCCATCGGAGTAACAGCATGGCCGAATCGTTTTATCCCTTTTCTGTCGCCTAAAGCACTGTCAAACGCATCCCCAAGGACAAGCCCGACATCTTCTACTGTATGGTGGAAATCAACGTCAATATCCCCGGTAGCGTCAATGGATAGATCAAAAAAACCGTGAACGGTAAAAAGTGTCAACATATGATCAAAAAAAGGGATTCCTGTTGATATCTCATTGTTACCGTTGCCTATCAGTTTAAGCACAATACGAATCGATGTTTCTTTTGTTTTCCGTTCAACTTCGGCTGTACGCTCCATAACATTAATGACCCTCGCTTTTTTGTTCATTGTTGCGCCGGGCAGATTCTGTAACCCAAAAAAACCTATTTTTTTGAATTGTAGATTGGATAGTTGAATTTATCAATATCTTATTCTTACAATAAATTTGTATAAAAAACAACGTGCCTGTTCGTAAAACCATAACAAATTAAACAAGGACTTGAAGAAATTGCTTCAAGTCCTTGTTAAAATTGAAATGGAGATGAAGGGGATCGAACCCTCGACCTCGGCATTGCGAACGCCGCGCTCTCCCAGCTGAGCTACATCCCCATAAAAACTCTTATTTTTTCATATCAAACTCCAAAGAATCGGTCAATTTAAAAAATACCCGACAGTGGACTTATCAGTCTGAGATGTCAAAAATATTTGACCCATACTGTTTTTAAGCATATAAAAATATTTCAATCTTCGGATTTTAACATAACCTCAATTGCTCAAAGGTATTTAAAAGGAAACATGATGACCCGCAAAATGATTTTAAAGGATGCTTTCAAGCATTTTACACTAGATCAGGACAAGATATTGCCGCCCGAAGAGACGGTTGTCCGTTTTAAAAATAAATTAAAAAAAGTCGATCTTGATATCCTTGAATATACGGTAAGAATCGATAAGGGAAGATTGGACATCCCTGTTTATTTCAGCAGTTGTGGCAAAGATGCCATCGAAATTATCGGAACGAAAAAACAAATGGGAAAAGGTGCTACGCCCCATCAGGCTGAAGCAAGCGCTGTGATGGAACTGGCTGAAAGGTTTAGCTTTTTCAGTTTTTGCAAAAATCCTGAGAATTTTTTTATCGAAAAATATCGTAACCTTAAAGAAAATGTAATTCCCTATGAGATGATTGCCCAATCTGTCCACGACAATTCAGAGGACCTAAACCTCTCAAGAGAAATATTTGAAGACTTGCCGCTAAAGTGGACAAAGGCGTTTAATTTAACCAGAAATCAAAACATCCTTATTCCTTTTAATTGGTTCTATACGATTAATGAATTCAACGGTCCATCTGCCGGCAATTGTGTGGAAGAAGCCCTGAGCCAAGGCATCTGTGAAATTGTAGAGCGACATGTATCTTCGCTGATCAGTCAAAATCATCTAAGGGTACCTGCAATTCGTGCAAATTCCGTAACCGATCCATTGGTTATAGAAATGATAGAAAAATATAAAAGAGCCGGGATTAACATTTTCATTTCAGATTTTTCATTGGATATGGGAATTCCCAGTGTCGGTGTACTGGCATATGACCCCTCAACGTTTCCTGAAAGAAGCGAAATTGTCTGGACTGCCGGAACAACCCCTGACCCGGAAAAGGCGTTAAGCCGGGCACTTACGGAAGTGGCTCAGCTTGCCGGCGATTTTGATACGGCCTCCAAATATGTGGCCAGTGGTCTTCCCAAACTGACGAGAATTAAAGACGCTGAATTTATCATCAACCCCGGAGAAAGAATCGATATTCAAATGCTTCCCGAACTTTCAAATGAGAATATTAAAATTGAAGTTGAAAACTGTATATCTGCTTTGGCTAAAAAGGGTATGGACGTGATTGTGGTGGATACCATGCATCCCCTGCTTGATATACCGGCTTTTTATACCATCATACCTGGCGCTCATTTCAGGGAAAGATCTCTCGGTACCAGCGTGGGGATGTTTTCAGCTAAAATTTTAACAGAAAACCAAACGCCTCATGTCGCCATTAAAAAGCTTAATAAAATAGAACGTCTATTGCCGACAAGGTATTATATTAAATTTTATCTCGGATCATGCCATCTCGCCCTTAATGATCCTGCAACAGCGCTGGAATATTTTTCACAGTCTCTTGAACTCGATCCTACAGAACAGGACGTGCCCAGCATCTATTCATACATGGGCGTCTCCTTCAATGAGATGGGTGAATATCTGAAGGCACTCGATGTATTAAAAAAGGCTGAAGCCTATGATAACGAACGAACGGATATTTATAACTCAATGGGATTCAGCCACTTTAAACTAAAAGAACACGAACAAGCCATAAGGTGTTTCAAGAGAGTATTGCAACTCGACCCGGGTTCTGCCATCGATTATGCCAATATTGCTTCAAATTACAGGGATATGGGGCAAAAGGAAAAGGCCATACAATATTATGAGATATCACTGGCCATGGACCCTTCGATAGAGTTTGCCAGGGAAAATCTTTTGAAGCTGGCCCAAGACTAATGTATTTTATTATTTTATCTTAACGTGTTACCCCGCGATCAGACAACAATTCCTTGGCAAGACTGGTGTAGTCTGAAAAACCATAGCTGCTTTGCCTAAAGAAAACCACGGGTTTTCCAACACCGGCACTCTCGGCAATGGTGGTATTACTTCTTATCACCGTATTAAATAGCATGTCAGCATATCTATCATCATTTCTCAATTTCTCCAAGATATTATGGCTGATCCGGGTCCGCGTGTCAAATAGGGTCGCCAAAATACCGGTGACGCTTAGGTCTGTATTGATATTTTCCTGTATGGCAAAAATAGTATCAAAGAGTTCGTCCAGTGCGGCATAAGCATACGGATGCGTCTGGCATGGCACAATAACCTCTTTTGCATATGACAGCACATTAACGGTTAACAATGAAAGACTGGGGGGGGTATCAAGGAATATGAAATCATATTTTTCGGCTATGCCCTCAAGGGCTTCCTTTAGCCTATTTTCACGTCCAACCTTATCAACCAGTTCGATTTCAGCACCTGAAAGATCCACATGGGACGGAATAAGATCAAGTCCTTCCCATCTTGTGGGCAAGATGACCTCGGTTGCCGTAATCGTTTTGCTGTCCATTATAAGATCGTATACGGTCAGCATCTTTTCATCAACATCGACGCCTAGCCCTTTTGTTGCATTAAATTGCGGATCCATATCCACAACCAGAACTTTTTTCTCTTCCTTGCACAATGCCGCTGCAAGGTTTATCACCGTTACTGTTTTACCGACACCGCCTTTTTCATTTGCCACAGCAATGATTCTGGTCCGGCGATCACTCATAATTAACACCTCCTTTGTCGTCAGTTGTCATTGGTTGTCGGTTGCTCAGGTATTGCCTGTGTATTTATTTAAAAGTTCATCTTAGATGGTGTCTTTATCTGTTGATAGCGGTGAAGAATCATCGCCGTTTGCTATCTGAATGCCGATATGCTTATCGGCAGACTCGATAGTTTCAATCCTTTCTCTTAGATCATTTATTTTTTCACCCATTTTACTGCAATCAAAGGCCATGGTTTTCATCATCTCAGACGTCTGATCTCTGTCAACCATCTTGTTGTTTATCAGGTCGACGATGCTTGAAAGATCTGCCCCATAAATCTGAAAGCGATCAAGAAGAGTCTCGTACAGACTGTTTGATTCGGCCTCAATAAGTTTGTATATATATTGAAATTTTATGTTTTCCTGATAATCCTTAAGATGAGAAATCACCGATTTCTCCATCTCATGCTTCACGCGTAAAACACCATCTCTTAATGCAAGCATCTCTTCCTCGTTTTTTCTTTGAATCGGTTTTTTCAATAATCTTTTAAAGATTTTAAACATCTTATAAAGACCAAGACGCATGGTTGCTTCCGTCTTCATCTTCGCCGTATATCGCATGTATGCAGTCACAGGGGGAATCGTTAATCCTGTTATAGATTTTATCGTACGGATATCCGGCAGATTGACCTTTTTTATGTTCTCGCTGGAGCGGTTTATTCCCAAC
>JASFGF010000068.1:0-9867 GCA_050123915.1 Desulfobacterales bacterium
CTGGGATGAATTTGCGAACTACATGTTGGGTGCTATGGACGCAGGCGGAAGTATGGACCACCTCCTTGGTGAGGTGATTTCCCATGCAGGTTTTCGTCAGTTGCGAATTGCAGAAACCCAGAAATTTCGTCATGTTACGAGTTTTTTTAATGGGAAAGCAACAACCCCGTATCCAAAAGAGGATCAGGTCGATGTTCCAAGTCGGTTCGACCCAGCCACCTTTGCCAGTCACCCGGAGATGGAGGCTTACAATGTTACCGATGAACTCCTTAAAAGACTCCGGAACAATCCCTATCAATTTATTGCCGTAAATTTTGCAAACGGAGATATGGTGGGCCACACCGGCAACTTGGAGGCTGCCACAAAAGCCATCGAGGTGGTGGACGATTGTATCGGCAGAATTGTCGACCGTCTTCTCGAAATTGATGCCCATATTCTCATTACATCGGATCACGGCAACTCCGAACAAATGTTCGATGATCAGACCGGTATGACCAAGACCAGTCATACTTTGAATCCTGTTGACGTCATTTACCTTGCCAACGATGCCAAGGACAAGCAGCTTATTGACCGTGGAAAACTGTCTGATATCGCACCAACGGTTTTGTTTCTGCTTGGCTTGGATATACCCAAAGAAATGACCGCACAGAACTTGATCACAACCTAATTCATCTCTTTCGATACAAAACATGAGACATACTGTCTCAAAAAAGTGTTCATTTCTCCTGTTTAATGCACATCTGCATTTATAAAATTATCCAACCTTCTGATAACATTCATATATAAGAGCCTAAAAATGTTACGCTCATATATGGCATGAAATTTGATTACATATGTCAATATTTACGTTTCGTACCTTTCATTTTAAAACCATATGTCTTCTTAAATAGGGAGAAAAATCATGGAAATGGAAAGAGCCATTCAGACAGCCATCGATTATGAAACAAAAATACGGGATATTTATCGGGATGCCGCCAAAAACGTTCATGATCCGGAAGGCAAAAGATTTTTTAAAATGATGGGAGATGACGAGCAATATCACATCGATTATTTGATGGAGAGACTCCGTTTGTGGCGAGAATCAGGGAAGCTGTCAGCCGAAAAACTGAAATCCGCTGTTCCTTCAAAAGAAATCATTCAGAAAGAAACCGATAAAATCAGGGCCCATATGTCAACAAAAGATCTTAGCAGCGTAAAGGTCATTCTCAGCAGAGCCCTGCAGGCGGAAGTTAAAACCAGTAATTTTTACGAAAAAATGGTGAATGAAATGACCGATGAAGGTCAAAAGATGTTTTCCCGGTTTCTGGAGATTGAAGAAAACCATATCGCCGCGGTTCAGGCTGAACTGGACTATATTACAAATACTGGATATTGGTTTGATTTCAAAGAGTTCGATATGGAAGAACTGTAATAAAATAAAAAGGATAAACAGTTTAAGTCAAGCATGGCGATTTTACCGGAACATTTAATTATACAACTATTTAATACCTTAAAAACAAGTTGACACAACCACATTGTGGTATTATCTATATCGTATGCTCCTATATGTCAGTAAACATTGATTCGAAATAAGGAGTTCGGTAATGAAAAAATGCAGAAAACCTGTTCAGTCCAGGGGATATAGAAATGTATTTTGTCCCTACTATAGAATTTGTTTGGACCATGCCAGTAATAAACATTGGGAATATTGGACCTGTTTACATTGCCGGCATAAACATTTGCAAGAATCGATTGCGGACGAACCCGTATCCCCGGCCGGAACGGACCCATACTATTCTATTTCTCCGTCGATTGGTGATAAAATAAAAAATATCACCATATAAACACTGTCATCACAATAATAGAACAAAAGGAGGTGAGACCTATGAAGCGTTTTACGATACCCAGAGTTGCGCATTGCAGCAACGGCTGTAGTCTTTGGTCCCGGGCAAGACGTTAAACTGCCCGCACAACCTATTGATTCGCCTCAACCGCTATCCATCCATTTTTCAGGAATATAAAATTATAGATAATTCTATATTCCTATAAAGAATTTTATCCTAAAAATGAAATTCCCTTGAAGTTATCAACACAAGCTGGCATACGTAATGTGAACCCAAACTGGTATTTATATGAAGGAGGAGATGATAGATGACTAAAAAAATATTGGTGGCGATTGATGATTCTGAAAATGCGATACGCGCGGTTGAATTTGTGGCAAATACGTTTACCACGGATAACCGGATCACTTTATTTAACGTTGTTCAAGACACTGCAACCATGTGCGAAATGAACAGTCCGGAGCTAACGCCATATTTTACATCTCAACAAAGCTCTTTTTGTCTGCTTGAAGAAAAAAAGAAAGAACTGGTTACTCAAGCTTTAAAACAAAGCAAAACCATACTTATGGATGCCGGATTTGAAGAAAAGAATATCACCATTAAAGCGGAACTCAAAAAACATGGCGTTGCAAGAGATATTATAAAAGAAGCCCAATCCGATTATCACATTATTGTAATGGGAAAAAGGGGGGTGTCCGGAATTAAAGATTTTTTATTGGGAAGTATCTCTCAAAAAGTTTTCAATCTCGCAAAGGATATATCTGTTCTATTTGTCAACTAGTGACCATCCATAAATGGCCCTTTTTGTCCTGCTCGTCGTTCTCCGCGGGTTTCCGGCTGCGGCGTACAGACGTACACCTTCCTGTCCCGTGAGCGGAGACCGCAAACCCTTGTGCGGCCTTGATCAGAACAAAAATTGCTCATTTCTGAATTGGACAGCCATTGTGTTCATTTTGGATTCATGGATGGACACTAAATAATACATCTATTAATTTCAATTCGTGCGCTACACACTATAATTGACTTTGAATTGCCGTTGGATTATGTTTTTTTAAAAAATTTTTGAGGTGAATGCCATCGAAATTATAACCACCGTCAAGGAGATGCAAGCGCGTTCTGATAAAATGCGCTGTCAGGGCAAAACCATTGTTTTTGTCCCCACCATGGGATTTCTCCATAAAGGGCATTTATCTCTGGTGAGAGAAGGTAAGAAATACGGCGATGATATCGTTGTCAGCATTTTCATAAATCCAACACAGTTCGGTCCCGGTGAAGATTTAGAAACCTATCCCAGGGATTTTGAAAGAGATCTCGAGCTGCTCCGAAAAGAAGGTGTCAGCACCGTGTTCGCTCCGGATAGGTCTGAAATTTATGGAGAAAAATTTCAGACCTATGTTAAACTTGAAAAACTTCCAAATCATCTTTGTGGTCTTTCGAGACCTGTATTTTTCAGGGGTGTTGCAACTGTTGTGACAAAACTGTTTAACATTGTTAAACCCCACGTAACGATTTTTGGCCAGAAGGATTATCAGCAACTCACGGTCATACGGCAAATGGTGCGTGATCTTAATTTAGATATCAAAGTTGTCGGAGCGCCTACGGTCAGAGAGTCAGACGGGCTTGCTATGAGTTCACGCAATACTTACCTGACACCGGAGCAGCGGATTAGCGCTCTGTCATTAAACAAATCCTTGAAAAAAGCTCAAACACTTGTTGAAAATGGTCTTCAGGATGCCGCTAAAATTATTGATACGGCAGCAAAATTGATCCGATCCCACCCGGAAACCGAAATCGATTACATCACCATCTGCGATCCGGAAACTCTTGATGATATGAAATCCGTCGACAGACCAGCCCTGATGGCCCTCGCCGTAAAAGTCGGGAAAGCTCGTCTGATCGACAACATGATATTGATCCCTTAAATGATCGTAAACAAAACAGGAAAAAATATTCTATTTCCGCTCATTAAGGGTAAAATCACAACCTATCTTAACCATCGAATCAGAATCCAAATTCAAAGGATGAATTAATGAGTCCAAAAACATTTGCTGAAATTAATCTGAACAATCTGGTTCACAACATAAACGCCATCAAAGAAAAAGTCGCTCCATCTGCGATCATCCCGGTGGTAAAAGCCAATGCCTATGGCCACGGTGCCGTTGCCGTAACCAAATGCCTTGTTAAAGAAGGTTTTACACGATTTGCCGTGGCACAGTTTCAAGAAGCCATGGAATTGCGAAACAGCGGGATATCCCATCCGATACTGATTTTTGGGCGACTGTTTCCTGATGAAATTTCAGAGGCCATAAACGCAGGCTTCAGAATCAGTCTGTTCGGGATAGAAGACATCCGCTGGATTGAAAAGGCCGGACAGAAACAACCTGCGAATGTGCATGTGAATGTGGAAACCGGCATGGGGAGAATTGGTGTCCTTTTTGATCGGGAACCCGACTTTTTCGACAGGCTTTTGGCATCTAAACACTGTGTCTGGGAGGGACTCTATTCGCACTTTTCCACTTCAGATGAAACAGACAAAACTTACGCAAACCTTCAGTTGTCCAGATTTCAGAACTTTCTTTCCCAATTAAAAGAAAAAGGCAAATCACCGGCCATCATTCACATGGCCAATAGCGGGGCGATTCTGGATTTGCCTGAAAGTACGTTTGATGCGGTTCGACCCGGTATTTTATTATATGGTCATTATCCGTCATCAGAAATCTCCCGCTCAATAAAAATAAGACAGGTCATGTCCCTGAAAACATTTGTGGCGCATATCAGAAAAATCCCGGCCAATTTTCCGGTAAGCTACGGCAGGCAGTGGACATCGGAAAAACCGACAACCATCGCCGTTTTACCCATCGGTTATGCCGATGGGATTCAGCGAAGTCTGTCCAATAAAGGAGAAGTTTTGATTAAAGGGAAACGCTACCCGCTGGTGGGCCGGGTCACCATGGACCACATTATGATCGATGTCGGCAATGACCCCATCAGCCCCGGAGATCCGGTCCTCATATGGGGTGAAGAACCCCAGGGTGTTATCCAAACGTTAGATGTTGCCCAAAGCATCGGAACCATACCCTATGAGTTGACCTGTGGCGTATCCAGTCGAATTAAACGAGTTTATGTTGGAAACGCATAAGGCTCAAAAAGAGATGTTTTGTAATATATTATCCTGAAAAGGAACCGAATCTTGTATCTGGCACAAACAACAGTTAACGGTCAAACCCACTATTCTATTCGTGAATCCTATTTGCATGAAAACCGGTTTTTGAGCCGGAACCTTTTTGATTTAGGAGCCGATCCCGACCAATACATCGTTTATCCGGGTGGCAATTCATTTTACATCCACGAATCCATAGAAGAACAATTGAATAATCTGGATGTCTATCCCAAAGACGACGAACTGGAGGATATCTTCTGGCGTTTTCTGGATCCGACCATTAGAAGAGCCTTGGAAACCTTTAGAAACCGACAAAACAGCTCAAAACGTCGAAACGTCCGCAAAGCAAGAGATACACAAGCAGCATCAAAATTCCACATCTTCGATCAACGTCGAATCCTCTACTTACGATGTGGACGGACGAATCAACAAAATATGGCCTGCGTGCCGCATAAGCTGTTCCAGGTTCTAACGGATAAATCCAGAGATGAAATCGAACAGATGTTCATTCAGATGGAAAAAATCCTGGCAGTTCGGGAATATAAAACCTATGCATATGTCATTTTTAACCTTCAGGATTTCTTCACCCAGTGGTTCGCCCAAACCGCACCCAAACTGCTCGACCAAAAGGCGGTGGATGAGCACTTTGTGGAGGAAATTTGTCGTCTGAACAGCGACCTGGCATTCTGGGGAGGCATGGAAACCGGTGACAGTCTGAATGAATATCTTGTTCGTTATGCTGTCATGTATTTCGATTACGACTACGCTCCAAAATCATTTATTGAAGAATATATTCGAAATTTCATCAACAGTCGAAGGGATTATCATCCACCTTTTACTTCTCAGAAGGCAACGCTGGAGGAGGCTGGCGTCTTGTTCAAAGAAACGCCGGAGGAGTTGAAAAAAATGACCCGCAAAGATCTGGTGCGACTATACCGAAAACGGATTCAAAAGCTTCATCCGGACAAGGGCGGTAACCACGACACATTTATCAATCTGACCCGAGTATACCAATGTCTGCTCAAAACCAAGACTTAAGATTCAAATTTGGAAGCCTTAATTTTTATCTAAACTGAGCGCTCCGTTTAGGTTTCAGCAACTTCGGTAAAGCGAAGCATGCCAGGCCCCGTCGTGTTTCATTTCAAAAACAATTTTTGGGGAAGCTGAGGTCCATGGTTTTTTTTATCCTCAAGCACCTCCATTGCTTTATCATAGGAAATGACTTCTCCATCTTTATTGAATACCGTATGATCATCAAGAATAATGAGGCCGGATGTTTCGATGACCTTTTGTTTATATTCCCACTCTCTTTGTATATTGAACTTTTGGAGTTTAAATTGCCAGTAAAGCCAGAAAATTAAAAATATCAACGCCCCGGATATCAATACACAGAGAATAATAAAAAGATAAAATGCTGTTTTTTCACCAATATGTCCCAACACCTTTAAGATCACATCAAGCTTAAATAAAACAATAGAACCGATCCCTAAAATGAACAAACCGACAAGAACCGGCACCTGCTGAATGATGGAAAACAGAAACTTGAAGCTATGTCCGAACCGTTTTATTTTGGCCCCCACAAAGGGACTCTCTTCAAGATCAAAAGCGGACTGTTGACTGCCGTATAAATAGTAGTTGAACCCGATAACAATAAGACCGATAATAAACATCAGTACAACCGGTGCCATAAAAGATACGAAAAAATATTGCTTCCAGGGAAACGGCCCTTTCTCCGCACCCATGGAACCGATAAAATGGGCGATGAATATGACGAATTCAATGCCCCCAACCAATATAAAAAGGGTGTCGAAATACTCTTTGATTTCCGTTTTCTTTAGAATGCCGGCGATGCCGGTCATTTTTTTAAATCCACTGCTTTTCATAAATCGTCCTTAAATTATAAATAATACATGAACAAACTGCCGTTAAATTATGCGACGGTCTAAAACAGACCGATGTTCATTCGTAACATAGGTTGAGCGATTGTCGAGGCTTGCCCGCCTTTGGCGTGGTTGCCGCAGATAAGCAAGTTGAGCGTAGCGAAATCCCGCCATGCAGGGAAAGATGTCGTTCCGCTATCGTCAACTATGCGGGACGGCATCTGACGCAGTAGGCGCGGTAAGATCGGCAATCCCTAAGGGTTTCAAATTTTAAAAATATAAATCCATATAGTTCATTAAAAATAAAAGAAATTTGATCCCCTTTTATAATTTGAAACACACAGTTTAGGTGTAAGTTTATCTTAATACTTAATAGGAAGTTTTTTGTCAAACCTGTATAAAGCGCTCTGCTTAAATTTAACCAAATGCCATGGTAGGAGAGGGATCGAGGGCATTTAAAAAAGCAACCACGTAGACGTATGGGAGGTGTTAAATTAGGAAAAATTGATATTTATAGGACGATAGATTGTGTCCGGCCGTCAGGTCTGAATCTGCTTTGGAATTAATTGTTGAAGCCTAAACTCTTTTCAATTTCCTGCCACTTGACAAGGGATATCGGTTTTAACCCTATTAGATCGCATTGAGGAATCCAACCTACTGTAGAGTTTGGAATATAAAAACAATTTTGCCCCTTGAAAGGTCCATCTTCAATTATCCATCCATCTTGTACTGCAATTTTCTTTCCTGCGAGTTTTTTTGCCTCGGTGGTGTAATTCATCTTTTTCGACGGTTGAAATATCGCTTCATAAAACATTAAAAAATATCCTCACAAAAAATTAAGGACACTCCCTCATATTTTGGGGAATGTCCTTTTTGCTAATTAAAAATTTTTAGCTATACCACAGTAACATTGGTTGCAGCAGGACCTTTCGGACCCTGCTCTATATCAAAGGTTACCCGGTCGCCTTCATCAAGAGTTTTGAAACCTGTTGCATTGATTCCCGAATGATGAACAAATACATCCGGACCATCTTCTTGTTCGATGAATCCATAGCCTTTGCTGCTGTTAAACCATTTTACGATTCCATTCGTCATTAGGACACCCTCCTTTCAAAAAATTCTCATAGTTCCAAACTGCAGGTTGCCACTTTGACAAATGGATATTTCCTTCAGAACGAAACTGTCCCGCCAATTAAGGACGGGCCTTTATTGATTGGATAAATTATAAGATATTCTTTAAAAAAGTCAAGCTGATTATGCGGTTACTTTTTCAACAAATGTTTTTCATAGTTAAATCATATGGTTGTGAATCAAGAGCCGCCTGTTTTTTTTAAAAAAGGTTGGTCTCAATAATACTTTTATGAAAAATCCCTATTAACTCCCGGGAACAATGATACGCGATTCCTGTTCTTTGTTCAATTTTTCGACTTGTTCCTTCATCTTTTTCAGTGCAATTTTAATGGCTCCCGGGTACATTTCCATGGCTTCCTTTAAATTTCTGGCATCAATCGGTGCCTGAATGGGAATCGGCCCTTGTGGGGTCATTACATTGAGATGCCCCACAAAAATCTGTTTGCGACTTTTGTCTTTTAAACCATTGGGTTTGACCGGTGTCAGACGGCGGATAGACCCCATGTCGAGATCACTGAAAGACTCTTCCAGATAAAGGTTGTCCTGCTTGACCGACAAGTCAAGGGTGTTAAGTTCTTTTTCGTCAAACATATGTGTCTCCTTTAAATAAAATAGTATTATAACTTTATGGCAAGATTTCTTTTTAAAGCACCATCAAAATCCGGCCTAAAAATAAAGCATTCACTCAATATGTTAAC
Source organism: Desulfobacterales bacterium (assembly GCA_050123915.1). Classification (GTDB taxonomy): domain Bacteria; phylum Desulfobacterota; class Desulfobacteria; order Desulfobacterales; family UBA11574; genus UBA11574. Next base: position 8,690 of record JASFGF010000068.1, read on the forward strand.
ACCTAAATTTTGCACGAACTGGAGGTTTTCATCAAACAAAAAGTAAACCTTACAGAAAACCCATAAATTGTACAAGATTGAAATCCGGAGTCCGATTGTGCAGGCATGGAATTATCTTGTATTCGGATCAACTTGCTTTCTTCACGCAACAGGTTTGATCTTATATATTTTTCAAAAATGTTCTTGAAAAATATATCCGTGTAATGAGAAAATCAATAAATTCGATCATACATTTAATATAGGAGAAATCCATGAGGCCGCGCATTTCCCAATGGTTTGTTTATGTGGTGTTTTCTGGTGTTTTTATTATTGCCTGTGCGGGAACCAAACTGACCCATACATGGGTGGATGAAACCTTTCGTGGAAAACCTGTATCAAATATTCTGGTCATCGGGGTAACATATAAAAAAGAAAATCGGCAATCTTTTGAAAATAAATTCGTTGCACAATTAAAAGCCACAGGGGTCGAGGCCGTCTCAAGTTCGGATGTTATTCCTATTCCCGCAGATCTGGAATTAGAAAAAGGGGCGATATTGAAAGCTGTCAACAAATTTAAAAATGATGCGGTGATCATTACGCATCTGGTTGGCGTGGGAGAAAAAGAAAGTTACACTGCCCCTGAAAGAAATCAAGGAGACTATTATGGCTACTATGGCTGGGCTTTTAGCTCTACTCATGAACCGGGATATTATCGCACGCATACCCTTGTCCGCCTGACAACCCGTCTTTACGATGTTAAAACTGAAAAACTCATATGGTCCGGAATGTCTGAATCATTAGACCCGGACTCAACCAATCAAGTCATGGACGAGTTGATTGACGTGCTGATTAAAGATTTGAAAAAAAACAAACTGCTTCCAAAAAAATAAAATTCTGTATCGATTTTATAGAACTCTCGCAATCCCCACCTAAAATGGATTTTCAGAACACTTTGAATACGCCCGAGGCGCACAAACCTCTCCTGCCCCGATGTAAAGTCGGGATGGTCCCCGCAGAGCGGGATCTTCGACTGGACCCAAAAATCAAAAAAGGAGCCTGATAAACAACGGCTCCTATTATTTTTGGTGGCGTCCCCAAGGGGATTTGAACCCCTGCTGCCGGCGTGAAAGGCCGGTGTCCTGGACCTGGCTAGACGATGGGGACGCAAGATGAAATTAACTAATAATATAAACTAAAAG
>JASFGF010000069.1:0-9780 GCA_050123915.1 Desulfobacterales bacterium
CAAAATAAGAAAATTGAATCCCATAGAAAATCATAACACCGAACAGGATCGTCGAGATGACGTGGATAAAAATTGAGACCGTTCTTTGGATAGATGTCGGCATCCGAGCATAAAAAATATCAATACCCGGATGGATGTTACGGCGGTAGGCAACGGAAGCCCCCAGAAAAGTAAGCCACACCAGAAGATAACGGGCCAACTCTTCCGACCAGAATAGAGAATGATTTAATGCATAACGAAAAAAAACCTGGACGGCAACAACAACAGACATGGCAAAACCAAGGCCAAAGAGGACGTATTCGACCCAGTGATTTACAGAGCGGCTGATCCGTTCAAGAGCATCCATATTTTATTTAAAAATACAGGTAATAAGTTATGGGTTATGGGTTATAGATAATAGAAAAAACAAGTATACATGTTATCCTTTTCCTATGACCTATGACTTATGACCTATAACCCATTACCCGATTTTCTATTGGGTTGCATTCAACATCTCGATAAGCAACGCCTGAACCCTCGGCTCGCTGTAAAGATCCATGTCTTTGAGCCCGGCCACTTTGGCACGAAACGCGTCGATATTCGGATGCGCTTCGATCTCCATCCCCTTTTCCTTTAAAAGCGCAAGTCGGGCGGCATTTTTGGATCGATTGTCATTTCGCTGAAACACAGCAGCCTCATGGATGGTTCTTTGAATCAAGTCCTGTGTGTTGGCATCCAGCGTCATCCACCATTTTAATGAAGCCACGTCAATGTGGGGAGAGTAAACATGTCGGGTCAGGGTCATATATTTCTGAATTTCATAAAATTTATAGACTTCCATAACCCAGAGAGGATTTTCCTGGCCGTCGATAACCCCCTGTTCCAACTCAGTGTAGATCGGCCAGGGCATGGGGGTGGGGTTCGCACCCAACGTCTGCCATATGGCCTTGTGAAGCGCAGAGGCCATGACGCGAATTTTGAGTCCTTTGATATCATCGGGACGTTTCACGGGATGTTTGTTATTGGTAAGGTCCCTGAAACCGTTTTCTGAAAAACAGAGCCCCTTGAATCCTGCCCTCTCCAGGCTCTTCAATATTTTAGTCCCCAACGGACCATCCAGAATTTCGTCGGCTTGTTCATTGTCCTTGAACAGAAAGGGATAGTTGATCACCCTTACAACCGGGTCAAATGTATCAAAAGGACCACCGGTAATGATTCCCATCTGTATCGTATTCATCTGTATCTGTTGAAGGATTTCAGTTTCATTGCCGATGGATTGGGAATGGAAGATCTGAACACTGATATTTCCATTTGACGCCGGTTCGATAAGTTCCTTAAATTTTTCTGCCACGATGTTTTGGGCTGATCCCGGTTTGGTGACAACGCCCAGCTTGATCCGAGTCAAGGCCATGGCAGAACCGGAACAAAACAATAGGGCACATATGGTAATAAGCCATAGCGGTTTTTTCATCATATGATCCTCCTTAAATTCATGTGGTTATTCTTTTGAGCGCCTGTATGGCTGATGCTGAAATCGAATCTCGGGCCGCTGCAATATCGATGGTATAAAACGCAAGCATTTTATATAGAGCAAGAAGCTCAGGTCTCTTGAATCCGATTTCTTCGATATGCGTTTCTATGGTTTTGATATCTCCCCTGGCAATGGGACCGGTCAGTGCTTTTTGAACGCCGACGTTTTCTATATTTGACAATGTCCCTTCAATCAAGGGTTTTAATAGATTAAACGCATCTTGCCGATGGACCCCGGCTTCTTCGATGAGTCGAATGGCAAGGTCAAGCAGTGTCACCAGATAATTTGAAGCCACCACTGCCGATGCATGGTAGAGGGTTTTGGCCTCCGTTAAAAGGGTCACCACCGTTCCGCCGAGATCTTCGGCAATGGTTTTAGCCATGTTAACTGCCGGGCCTTCACCTTCTAAAGAAACAATGATCCCTTGAAAAGGATTGGTCTTGTGATCGGTCGAAGCAAAACTCTGTAACGGATGCATGGATCCTATCCATGCACCGCATGTTTTCGCACTCGATAACACAGATGACGCCAGTGCCCCGCTACAGTGCATCACAACGGCATTATCGGCAAAGCCGGTGTTTCGGGAAATGCTGTTACACGTGTCTTTTACGGCACTGTCGGGTGTTGTGATAAACACGACATCCGCATCTCGCGTGATGTCCCATGGAACATCGCTGAAATGATCGGAAAGAACCCTATCGGCGACATGTTTGGCAGATGAAAGACGTTTGCTGGCAAAACCGGCAGACCGGTATCCGGCCCGGGTTAAAAATATCGCAAGGGCGGTTCCCACTTTTCCACATCCGACAATGGCAAATGAAGGTTTCATTTTGTTTTCCTTTTCGGCCTTATATTTGGTATTTTAAGTGACTACAATGGCGAAACAACCCTTGTCAAGCCAAAGCGGCGCATCATTTTGATATATTGGATATTTAATATTTTCTTGACACGCAGCCCCTTTGGCCATACGTTGACATCTCAAAAATAGGTTTATTATATGACATCGAAAAATCATTCAAAAGATAAAATCTTCACCTTCAACAAAATGATAGAGATTATTTTGGAGGAGAACCGGTGCCTGACAAAAAATATCACCGGGACAGCGGCCGGAGATTTTATCCAAATGATCCGGAACGCGGAATCCGTGTTTTTTTCCGCCCAGGGAAGATCCGGCTTTATCCTGAGATGTTTTTGCATGCGGTTGATGCATTTGGGATACCGCGTTTACTTTTGCGGCGAAACAGTGACGCCCGCCATTACCGGTAACGATCTGCTCATTGTGTTAAGCGGGTCCGGACAAACCCCATCGACCCTCGAAGCGGTGAGGCTTGCCAAACAATACAAGGCCAATACATACGCTATTCTGGGGAATATCGAATCCGAAATCGGTTCTCTGGTGGATCACAGCATCCACCTTCCCGGAACCACCAAACTGTGCCGTGATGATGAGCCGGAGTCCGCTCAAATGGCCGGCTCTCTGTTTGAACAATCTGCCTTTCTTTTTTTGGAGGCAGTGATATTAAAGATGTATCAGACCCGAAAAAAAGATGTTGGAAGTGTTTCATCCAGACATGCGATAATCGAGTAAAGAATCCGGCCCAAAGGAGTTGTTTTTGATATAAGCCATGGAAAGGGATGTTTTATTAAAACGTATAAGTTAAAAGTGCCTAAAGTGATCTAAAGTGCCTAAAGTTGTTATGGAGTCGCTTCGCTCCGCTGATTTTATATAATTGACAGAATTCCTTAGCTTTAGCTCACTTTAAACTTTAGTTCACTTCAAACTTTTCCCGCAATTCTTCAGGCAGAGACAAAACGCTCTGACCTGGTACAGAAGTCTAGATTTTTATGACTAAATATAGGAGGAAATATGAAACCCGTCCTGCAATTGGCATTAGATTTTGTAGATTTAAAACGGGCATTGAAAAGTGCCCGGGCCGGGATTGCCGGCGGCGTTGACTGGCTCGAAGCCGGCACGCCGCTCATCAAGAGTGAAGGTTTACATGCCGTCAGGGAGCTCAGGAAACTTTTTCCTGACAGCACCATCGTTGCAGATATGAAGATTATGGACGCCGGTAGAACCGAGGTCGAAACTGCTGCCAAAGCAGGTGCAAATATCGTAGACGTGCTCGGGGCATCCAGTGATGCGACCATCCGGGAGTGCATCCAGGCCGGAAAAAACTATGGGGCAAAAATCGTGGTGGACATGATCGCAGTGGATGATGTTCTGTCCAGAGCAAAACAGGTCGAGGACTTTGGAGCTGACTATGTATCGGTACATTGCGCCATTGACGAACAGATGGAAGGTAAAGATCCTTTCGACGTTTTACGCCAGGTCAGCGAAGCATTGTCCATTCCGGTAGCAGTGGCCGGAGGTATAAACTCTGAAACCGCGGCCAGAGCGGTGGAGGCCGGTGCCGCCATCGTTATTGTAGGAGGCGCCATCACCAAAGCCATGGATCCTGAACAGGCAGCCCGAGAAATCCGCCAGGGGCTCGATACCGGAAAAAGCATCAGCACCACTCTTTTTAAACGAAAAGGCGAAGCCCAAATTCGTGAAATTCTGGAAATGGTGTCGGCGGCGAACCTTTCGGACGCATTGCACCGGGGAGGGGTTCTTCAGGGAATTCGACCGCTTTTTCCAGGTATCCGAATGATAGGACAGGCCGTTACGGTAAGAACATATCCCGGAGACTGGGCCAAACCGGTGCAGGCCATTGACGTGGCACAACCGGGTGAAATTGTTGTTATCGACGCCGGTGGAGCGGGGCCTGCCCTTTGGGGAGAACTGGCCACACATTCGGCGGTTCAAAGGAATCTGGGCGGTGTTGTGATTGACGGTGCCCTGAGAGACAGCCCTGAAATCATGGCAATGAAATTCCCGGCCTTCAGCAGACTGGTGATGCCCAATGCAGGTGAACCCAAGGGGTTTGGAGAGATTGGCGTTCCTGTAACGGTGGGTAATATGCGCGTAGAACCCGGGGACTGGCTGCTGGGCGACGACGACGGGGTGGTCGTGTTGCCGAAAGCCATCGCGGTAGAATATGCCAACCGGAGCATGGATGTACTTGAGAGAGAAAACCGTATACGAGAAGAAATTAAGGAGGGAAGCACCCTGAGTAAGGTGGCGGAACTCCTGCGGTGGGAGAAAAAGTAAAGAATCCGGTTCAGAGGGCCAGTTTTTGGGTTACTTATAAAAGGGGTTAATATAACAGTACATTAAGTGCCTAAAGTGAACTAAAGTTTGAAGTGCCTATTTATCCCGTATTATACGGGAAAGTTAAGGTATCGCTTCGCTCTATCTATTCATATAAATTGTTAGATTTACCTTAACTTTAGATCACTTTAGCTCACTTTAAATTTTAGGCACTTTTAAAGGTCTTTGGCGAAATCAGATATCTCTGGTCTGACCCAAGGAACCAAGTTTTCCAGTACTAAATCAGGACTATTTAAGGATGATGCAGCTAATCAGAGGCTTTAAGGATATTCTTCCCGGAGAGGTGGAGCTTTGGCAGCAGATCGAGAACATTGCCAGGTCTCTTTTGGAAGATTTCGGATTCAAAGAGATCCGCATCCCGATCATGGAGCATACGGAGCTTTTTGCACGAAGTATTGGCGAAGATACCGATATCGTCGAAAAAGAGATGTATACTTTCCCGGATAGAAAAGGGAATCTGATTACCCTTCGGCCCGAAGCCACGGCATCGGTCTGTCGCTCCTATATCCAGCACAAAATGTATTCAACCGATCCGGTCCGTAAATTTTATACCATCGGTCCCATGTTTCGTCGAGAAAGACCCCAAAAAGGGAGATACCGGCAGTTCTATCAGATCAATGCTGAAATTTTTGGTGTGGATTCACCTCTGGTTGATGTCGAGCTGATTTTTATCCTGGTAACACTTTTTTCAAAACTGTCTGTTTCCGATGTAAACGCCCATATCAATTCACTGGGGTGTCCTGAGTGCCGTCCAATGTTCAAAACGGCACTTTCAGATTTTTTAACATCTTTAACGGATAATCTCTGTTCAGACTGTGTCCGGCGAAAAGACCGGAATCCTTTGCGTGTACTCGACTGCAAGGTGCCCTCCTGCCGAACGGCCATGACGGAGGCACCCTCGATTCTGGATTCTTTGTGTCCGGCGTGTGATCAACATTTTGAAACCGTCAAAACAGCCCTTTCAGCGCTAAACGTTCCTTTTGAGGTCGATAAAGGTCTGGTTCGGGGTCTGGATTATTACACCCGTACAACCTTTGAAATTCAAACCAGTGCATTGGGCGCACAAAATGCCATTGCAGGCGGCGGTCGGTATGATGGTCTGATCAACGTTCTGGGAGGACCCGATATTCCGGCAACAGGTTTTGCCATCGGGCTGGATAGATTAGCAGAAATTGCCGGCGCCAACAGTACCGATCTCGTTAAAACCCCTGATATTTTTATCGCTGCTCTGGGCGAAAAGAGCCGTTCTTTGGCATTTGAATGGAATTGTGCCCTTTGCCTTGAAAGCGTCAAGACTGAAATGGAATTTGACGACAAAAGTTTAAAAAGCCAAATGAAACGAGCCCATCGACTGGGGGCAAAACATGTCTTGATCGTGGGGGATAACGAGATTAAAGAAGGCAAAGTGATATTACGCGACATGAAGACAAAAGACCAGGTGTCGATTCCCATTGAAGATGTTGTGGAGAATATCAAACTTAAACTGAGCGTTTCAAATATTAAAAAAGGATAACATATTTTTTTTTAAGGAGTCAAAACATTGTCAGACAAGCTTGGAAATATGAGAAGAACCCATACCTGCTGTGAACTCGGTGCCGATGATGTCGGCGCTGAAGTGGTGTTGATGGGGTGGGTACAGCGACGGAGGGATCACGGCGGGGTGATCTTCGTTGACCTGCGGGACAGAGAAGGACTCACGCAGGTGGTTTTCAACCCCGAGGTCAGCCCCGAGGTTCATGAAAAGGCCCATGTCCTCCGTAGCGAATACGTCATCGGCATACGCGGGAAGGTGGAAAAAAGACTGGAAGGGATGACCAACCCCAAATTGAAAACCGGTGAGATCGAGATTTTTGTCACGGAACTCAAAATATTCAATGCCGCAGAAACACCGCCGTTTATGATCGAAGACAATGTGGATGTTTCGGAAAATATACGGTTAAAGTTTCGCCATATCGATCTCAGGCGAAGGCTTTTTCAGGAGAACATTATAAACCGGCACAAGGCTGCCGCCTCAGTGAGGCAATACCTGAACAGCAGGAAATTTCTCGACATTGAAACACCGGTACTGACCCGCAGCACCCCGGAAGGCGCAAGAGACTATCTGGTGCCCAGCCGGGTGAACCCGGGTCTTTTTTACGCACTTCCCCAGTCACCTCAGATTTTCAAACAACTATTAATGATTTCCGGGTTCGACCGATACTACCAGATTGTGAAATGCTTTAGAGATGAAGACCTCCGGGCGGACCGCCAGCCGGAGTTCACTCAAATCGACATGGAAATGTCTTTCGTCGGGGAAGACGATGTAATGGATGTTGCAGAAGGACTCATGACCAAACTTTTCAAAGACGTTCTGAACTTCGATCTTAAGACCCCTTTCCCGCGCCTTTCTTATGAAGATGCCGTGGGCCGTTTCGGGTTGGACAAACCGGATATCCGGTTCGATCTGAAACTTGTGAACATTTCAGATATTGTGGAAAATGCCGGCTTCAAGGTCTTTGCCGATGTCGTTAAAAAAGGCGGCATTGTCAAGGCCTTAAATGCCAAAGGCTGCATCAATTTTACACGAAAAGAAATCGATGATCTGACCGAGTTCGTCGCCGTCTACAGGGCAAAGGGACTGGCATATATCAAGGTGCATGAAGATTCGTGGCAATCTCCCATTGCTAAATTTTTTACCGAGGATGAGAAACAGGCACTGGCACAACGCATCGATATGCAAGCCGGGGATCTTGTCTTTTTTGTGGCCGATCAGCCCAAAGTCACCAATGAAGCGCTGGGAAATCTTCGCAACTTTCTCGGAAAAAAACTTGGACTACTTCAAGAAAACACCTTTAGCTTTGTATGGGTGACCCGGTTCCCATTAATGGAATACGATGAAAATGAAAAACGGTACCAGGCCCTTCACCATCCGTTCACAGCCCCCCTTGAAGAAGATTATGATCTGCTGGAAAACGACCCGCTTTCCGTCAGATCACGGGCATACGATCTGGTGCTAAACGGCTCGGAAATCGGTGGCGGCAGTATCCGTATCCATCAGAGACAATTGCAGGAGCGCGTATTTGCAGCATTGAGTATGGATCGAAAAACCTATGAGGAAAAATTTGGCTTTTTGCTGTCAGCACTCGATTCCGGCGCACCGCCCCACGGGGGAATTGCATTCGGCTTCGATCGTCTGGTGATGATCCTTTGCGGACAACCTTCGATACGGGACGTGATCCCCTTTCCGAAAACCCAGAAAGCCGCGTGTCTGTTGACCGATGCCCCTTCGGAAGCCGACAAGGCTCAGCTCGATGAGCTTTCTTTGAGAATAAAAAAATTATAAAACAAAAAAAACAATCGATGCTTCTGTTAAACACGATTGTTTTGCATCGTTAATATTCTATAAAACCGCTGCTCTTAAATTTTGAGATTAAAAAAGCCCCGATCCGAATAGAATGGGGCTTTTATATTTTGGCTCCCCAGCACGGACTCGAACCGCGGACCCGATGGTTAACAGCCATCTGCTCTGCCAACTGAGCTACTGGGGATCAATTGTAAACGTACTAAATAATAAAAACTAAATACCAAGTCAAGCAAAATAAAATATGATTTTTATGAAATCTTTTGAAGCTTTCCATTGGAAATACAATAAAATATGAGGTTTTTTTCAGAACCACCGATTTAATGGAAACATATTTTATGGTTGCTTGCTATGCAAGATTCTGTGATAATCAAGGGCAACTATTAAAGTTTTATCAAAGGAAATATTTTAAAATGATATATTATCACTATATGAAAAGTCCTGTGGGAAAGCTTCTGGTGGTTGGAGACGATAAAGGGTTACGTTTCATCAGCTTTCCTAAAGGTAGCAAGCCCTATTTGCCGAAATCCGATTGGATTGAAAATCCAAAGCCTCTTCAAGAAGTGTTACGTCAGCTTGAAGCCTATTTTGCCGGAAAACTGAAAGTGTTTTCCCTGGACATTTGTTTGAACGTCACGCCGTTTCAAGAAAAAGTGCTCACAGCCCTTCGTCAGGTACCCTATGGAGAGACCATCTCATATGGTGAACTGGCCAAAAACATTGGAGATCCAAAAGCGAGTCGCGCCGTTGGGCAGGCAAACGCCCGAAATCCCATACCCATTGTCATTCCATGCCATCGCGTTATCGGAAACAACGGCAAACTGACCGGGTTCGGTGGCGGTGTGCCGGTGAAACAGGCATTGCTTGATCTAGAGAAGGAATATCGATAATGTAAGACCTTTGAAAAAAGTTCAAGTTCCCCCGCATAATAGATCGGGATAAAAAGGCGTCGCGAATTTTGTGGAATGCGGCGTACTTATGTACGCCGCAGTGAACACGAAATAAGGCGCAACGCAGAAATTGTGCTTTTTACGAAGCCGTCAAAATTTCTTCATCGCTTCTTTCAGGCATCTACGCGCTTCATCCGAATACCAGCTTTCAATGAAAGATGCCTCTTTTTTATCCTGACGGGCCATGACCTGTTCCTCGATCACTTCCACCCGATTCTGTTTGATCATCTTATATCCCACTTTGGGCAGCGACCCCAACGTATCGGCGTGTTCGACGGCCGCTTCCACGACCTTTTCGATGGGTAGAATTTTATCCACGATGCCCATTTCAAGTGCCTCACTCGATGGATAGAGCTTGCCGCTCTCCATTATCTCACGTGCCTTGCAAACCCCTGTTATGGTGTGTAGCAACCTGTCCGGCAGATACGGCACCGGCAGGCCCAGTTTAACCTCGTTCAGGCCCATCAATTTGTGTCCTTTTGCAATGAACCGATAGTCACAACACATTGCCAAAATGCATCCACCGGCAATGGCATGGCCGGTTATGGCCGCAACCGTGGGTTTGGGCAGCGTCAACAGATCCAAGCAGATCTGGTTGAACGCACGATAAAAGCCTTTGAAATCATCCCTGTTCATCTCAAACAGCTCCGGAATATCAAAACCGATGGAAAAGAACTTTTCATTGGAACTCCCCAGAACAAGGCCGCTTATATTGGCGTCGAGTTTAACCTGCTTTAAGACCGCCTCCAGTTCCCTAACCAACTTT
>JASFGF010000070.1:0-9635 GCA_050123915.1 Desulfobacterales bacterium
GTATCGTCCTCTAAAATTTTCCGGGTTTCATGAACCATCTTCATCTCTTCTTTTGTATATCCGTTCTCCAGAAATACATCGATATGCGGAAGACAGTTAAAGGCAATGGTGTGGGGATATACCTTATTTTCATGTTTTTTAAAATTAAGAATCGCCCGGGTCTGCGAATCAAGTTCATCAATCGCTTTTTTACCGGTCCCTGAAACCGCCTGATACGTTGACACCACAATTCGCTTAATTCCATATTCCTGGTGCAATGGATGTAAGGGTACAACCATTTGAATTGTTGAACAGTTCGGATTCGCGATAATGCCTTTGTTTCTAAATTGTGCAACAGCATGGGGATTGACTTCAGGGACCACCAATGGAACCTCGGGATCCATCCGCCATGCACTTGAATTATCGACAACCACACATCCATCATTTGCTGCAAAAGGAGCAAATTTTTCACTGGTTCCACCACCGGCTGAGAAAAGAGCGATATCGATGCCTTTAAATGAGGTCTCGGTCAACTCTTCAACGGCAATGTCTCGACCTTTGTATGTAAGCTTTCGCCCGACAGAACGACTGGATGCTAAGAATTTTAGTGACTTGATCGGAAAGTTTCTTTCTTCAAGGCAGGAAATCATTTGATTTCCTACGGCTCCTGTTGCCCCTGCTACGGCAATGTTAAATTTTTTATCCGTCATTACTTGCTGTTTCCCTTAATATAATTTATCACAAGATCTCCAACTTCTTGTGTTGAATATCCCATTTTACCTGCGGCAACATCTTTTAAATCATCACGCAAGACTCTAATAACACTCTCTTCTACCAAAGAGGCGGCCATGGATTCCCCAAGGGTTTCGAGCATAATCTGGGCCGCTGAAACAGCGGCAATGGGGTTTATGATGTTTTTACCGGTATACTTAGGTGCGGATCCGCCGATGGGTTCAAACATTGAAATCCCTTTAGGATTAATATTTGCACCTGCGGCAATACCCATTCCCCCCTGAATCATTGCGCCAAGATCGGTGATAATATCACCAAACATATTATCGGTAACAATAACATCGAACCATTCCGGATTTTTGACCATCCACATGCAGATGGCGTCAACATGAGCATAATCTGTTTCAATGTCAGGGTATTCTTTTGCTATCTCATTGAATGTACGTTCCCATAAATCAAATGCAAAGGTCAGGACATTGGTTTTTCCACAAAGTGTCAGTTTTTTTCTCTTGTTTCTTTTCCTGCAATACTCAAACGCATATCGGACACACCGTTCTACCCCTTTTCGGGTGTTGATCGATTCCTGAATGGCAACTTCATCGGCAGTGCCGTACTTTAAACAACCACCGGCACCGGCATAGAGTCCTTCGGTATTCTCCCGAACCACGACAAAGTCTATATCAGACGGCCCCTTGTCCTTTAACGGTGTGTCTACGCCCTCATAAAGTTTAACAGGCCTCAAATTAATATACTGGTCAAAATAAAACCGAAGCTTCAAAAGGATACCTTTTTCAAGAATGCCCGGCTTTACATCCGGATGCCCGATGGCTCCTAAATATATTGCATCTGATTCGGCGATTGATTCCAGAATATTTTCAGGTAAAATCTCTCCGGTCGTCTTATAATGTTCCCCGCCTAAATCATAATGAGTAAAGTTAAGTTTGAAACCGAACTTGTCTGCCAAAGTTTGTAGAATTTTGATACCTTCTGCAACAACTTCGGGTCCGGTACCATCACCTGGAATTACAGAAATGTGATATTCTTTTGTCATATGAATACGTCCAATCGATCAGTTTTAATGTTTTTGGTCATTATTGCGAGAATAATTTATGTTAAATTTTATCAAATAAGACTTGACCCGTTCTCATTTGCATCGCTGACTTCAGATACGGTTTGGCTCGGTGTTTTATAATGTTTAATACTAATTAAAGGACCTGAAACAACATAAGTCAGTGCCAAAAAAAACAGGGCAACGGATGGCTGGGCGGCGATGAAAATCAATATCAGTATGCTTGATACCAGAACATTGAAATTCATTTTTTTAAATAGCTCTGGTTTTTTGAAGCTGTTATATTTTATGGTGCTTACCATCAAAAATGAAAGTATATACATCATCACAAGAATGAGGATGGGATTAATTTTTCCTTCGATACCAAATTTGTGACAAAATAAAACGACAGTTGCCACCATACTCGCTCCGGCCGGAATTGGAAGTCCCACAAAGTGATCGCTGCTTATGACGTCCACTTGCGAATTGAAACGGGCCAATCGAAGGGCTCCACATGCCATAAACAGAAATGCCGCCAGCCATCCGATTCTTCCCAATGGCTTTAGAGACCACAAGTATATCATTAATCCCGGTGCAAGACCAAAAGATATCAAGTCGGCCAGGGAATCGTATTCAATGCCGAATTTGCTGGTGGTATTCGTGGCTCTGGCAATTTTACCATCCAATATATCAAATAATACGCCGATAATAATGGCGACAGCCCCAGCGACAAATTTTCCATTTATTACGGCGATAACAGCATAAAATCCGAAAAATAGATTGAGCGATGTAAATATGTTGGGCAGGATGTAAATTCCTCGATGCGAATTTTCTTTAGGGGTTCTTTTTGTTATTATCATATCAAGTCTCCCAAAACAGATATACCGGCTTTTACCTTGTCTCCCACCGCCACTTTCAAATTTATCTCAGGAGGAAGATAAACGTCGAGACGTGATCCAAAACATATTAAGCCAAAACGCTGTCCCCGGGTAACAATATCACCCTTTTGTAATTTACAGATGATTCGCCTTGCAATCAGGCCTGCAATCTGAACCGTACAAATATTCTTCCCTTCTTCGGTTTTTAGGAAAATTGCATTATGCTCATTATGATTAGATGCCTTATCCAAATTGGCGGAGAAAAATTTTCCAGGATAATAGTGAATCTTTTTTACCTGTCCTTCATGGGGAATACGATTGACATGCACGTTAAAAATCGACATAAAGATGCTGACTTTTATGCACGGACCTTCATAAAATCGACTGTTATCCATCAAACCCGCTGAAATAATCTTTCCATCAGCCGGCGAAACAATACATCCGCTATCATTGGGAATAACACGGTCCGGATCCCTGAAAAAAAAACAGATAAAAAAGGTCGCAGCAAGACCCATCAGGGATAACGTGACAAGCCCTAAAAGCGCGAATACAGCAGTTGTAAATACAGAAGCAAATATAAAAGGATACCCAGCACTTGCCAATGGAAAGGCAGAGTTGCTGGGTACATCGGACCAAAAAAAGTTGCTCATCTCGTATGCCTTGGTTGATCTTACTTAATACAACAAAAGACTAAACTATTTTATTTATCAAAAATGAATCCGTATTGTCAATAATAACCGTAATGATGGTTCTTTTTGCCCCAAATAAAGGTGTTTTTTAATTATATTCTCGGACCCATAATTTTCAGCAAAGCCATTACAATGTAGCAGGACAAGATTATTTTTAAGTTAAAACCATTTGGATGTGATGGTTAAATAGGAAAAACCTGAATAAACCAAACAAGGTGCAAGGAAGATGTCACGTACACATCTTCATCATCTTGCTGTTTCAAAGGCTTTTTAACAATATCGAGATGTGAAACTTAAGCAATTAAATATAGTTATGGCAAAATATCAAGCACATTAATACATGTTATGATATCGTCAAATTTAACTCTGCATCAGATTTCCGAATATAATACGGTTCTATTTTTTCAATATCATCTATATCGTTATTTTCAAATTTTGCCATACTAAGATAGGCCAAAGTTGAAGCTCTAATCGTATTTTGAATCATCGGTGCAAAAGACGCAAATTCACCCATTTTCTCCAATATCATTTCTTTATACAGCAACGCGCCATTACCCACAAACAGGCAAGATTCTTTTAGATTATCAACAGCTTCATCGGGAGACGCCACGCGTTCTTCTGTTTGTCTTTTTAAATGACCCTTTAGGAACCGGTATCGGGAGAAATAAACCTCTCCTTTACGTGCATCTAAAATGGGACATATAAGATCATTAGAGTAAGACGCCTGAAGTGCAAGCGTTTCCAGGCTTGAAACACCAACGACTGGTTTTTTTGATGCCACGGCAAGCCCCTTGATGGTACTGATACCAATTCTCAAGCCTGTAAAGGATCCAGGACCTCTGGTTACTGTAAATCCATCCAGATCGGAAAAATTAATTCCTGACATTCTCAGGACCGTTTTTATCATATCCATTAAATGTTTAGAATGTGTCTCTTCCCTGTCTATCGTAAATTCCGAAATCAAAGACGTTCGGTCCACTATTGCGACACTGCAGCTGGTTGTCGCCGTATCAACAGCAAGTATCCTCATATTATTTATCGTCATCAATTTTCATCAATTGCAAGGGAAAGAACTTTTTCCATGTTGTTCACAGGAACAAAATCGATTTTTCGCTTTACATTCTTAGGAATTTCAGCCAGATCCTTTTTGTTTTTTTCAGGGATAATGATGGTACGAATCCCGGCCCTCAATGCACCCAATGCTTTTTCTTTCAAGCCACCGATAGGAAGCACTCTTCCCCTCAATGTAATTTCTCCGGTCATGGCAACATCTTTGTTAATCGGTTTGTTTATCAGAACAGATATCAGTGCTGTCGCCATTGCGATTCCGGCAGACGGCCCATCTTTGGGGATTGCACCGGCTGGAACATGAATATGAATATCCTTATTTTCAAGAGTATTTTTTTTGATCCCGAAAGATGCAAGATTGGCACGGGCATAACTCAGGGCCGCCCGGGCAGACTCCTGCATAACGTCCCCGATTTGGCCGGTGACGATGAGTTCTCCTTTTCCGTCGATTAATGATGCTTCCACATAAAGCACCTCGCCCCCGGCCTGTGTCCAGGCAAGACCGGTTGATAACCCCACCTGGCTATTTTCCTGATCCATTTCAGGAAAATATTTTGGAACCCCCAGATAACTGTGCAGATTATTTTTTGTGATTCGAAACGGGCGTTTATTACCTTCAGCGATTTTTCGGGCCACCTTGCGACAAAGGGTTCCGATTTCGCGTTCAAGGTTCCTCAATCCCGCCTCTAAGGTGTATTCGGATATGATTTTAGATAATGAGCCTTTACTGATGGACAGTGTTTTCGGCTTTAAACCATTTTCCTTTAACTGACGCGGTATAAGGTGTCTTTGAGCAATGATATATTTTTCATCTTCCGTATATCCGGAAAGTGTAATCAGCTCCATCCTGTCAAGGAGCGCCGATGGAATCGTATCTGTAAAGTTGGCCGTGAGGATAAACATCACCTTGGAAAGATCAAAGGGTATATTAAGGTAATGGTCACTAAACGACGAGTTCTGTTCAGGATCCAAAGCCTCTAAAAGCGCTGAAGAAGGATCACCCCTGAAGTCAGAACCCAACTTGTCAATCTCATCCATCATAAAAACAGGATTGTTTGCACCGCTCTGCTTTAGGCCCTGAAGAATTCGTCCCGGTAAAGCACCGATATAGGTGCGACGGTGACCTCTGATTTCAGCTTCATCCCGTATGCCACCTAAGGAAATTCGTACAAATTTTCGTTTCATTGCACGTGCTATGGCCTGCCCAAGGGATGTCTTCCCAACACCGGGTGGACCTACGAAACATAAAATCGGACCTTTCATTTTAGGGTTAAGTTTGCGCACGCTCAAATGTTCAAGAATACGGTCTTTCACATGTTTTAGGCCAAAATGGTCTTTATCCAGAACCGTTTTTGCATTTTTGATATTAAAGACATCTTTGGTGGTTTTACTCCATGGCATCTCAACCAGCCAATCCAGATATGTGCGAACAACAGAAGCTTCTGCAGAGTCAGAATGCATTTGTTCCAGACGTTTCAGCTGCTTTAAAGCTTCTTTGTCTGCACTTTTTGACATCTTGGCCTTTCTTATCTTTTTTCTATAATCCTCTATTTCCTTTAATTTTTCGTCGTCTTCACCGAGTTCCTTGTGGATGACTCGAACCTGTTCCCTCAAAAAATAGTCTCTTTGACTTTTCGAAATTTCATCTTTGACATCAGACTGGATTTTAGCCTGCATGGAGGACAACTCCACTTCTCTCGACAGCAGTTCATTAACTTTTTTAAGACGTTCAACAGGATCGATCAGCTCGAGCAAAATCTGAGATTCATCAATTTTTAACTTCAGGTTTGAAGCAACAAGATCTGCTAGTTTTCCCGGATCATTCACACTCTCTAAGATAATGCCGACATCGTTATTCATTTCACCACGCAGCGCCAATATCTTTTCGGAGTGTTCGATAACATTCCGCATCAATGCTTCCATCTCGATATTGATATCGTTAACCGCCGGATCGGGAATCCGGTCAATTTTTACACGATATACGGATCTCTTTGAAACGTATTTAACAATCCTAGCCTTTTCGATACCCTGAACAAGGGCTTTTACGCGTCCATCAGGGAGTTTTAGCATCCGCAAGACCTTGCTCACAGTCCCAACCGTAAATATTTGATCAGGATTCGGGTTTTCGATATTCGGATCTTTTTGCGCGGTCAAGAACAAGAATCCGTCTTTTTCCATGGCCTCCTCGACAGCGCGTACGGATTTTTCACGGCCGATAAACAGCGGCAGGAGCATGTCGGTAAAAATCACAATATCTCGAACGGAAATCAAAGGTAGGGTATCTGGAATCACTGCATCTTTTTCATCTTCATCAATGATGCTGATAAGATCATCTTTGTCAGTTTCAGCCATTTATTCTCCTATAAATCAAATCAATAAAAATTTTGTCGGTTTCCAAATGCCTCTCTTTTTAATTGAGTTAGATATTTTCATTTATACAATCAATATAATAAAACACAATTTGGTTTTGACAATGTCTATATGTATAAATTCATTACCTCTTTAAATCAACATTTTTGACAGCTTCTTTTCTCCGAATTTCATGGGCATCATCACGGCAGCGATGCTAAAAATAAAAACCAGGATAAACGATCCTAATGCCCATAACCATTCAAAAACAGTCAATCCTTTTCCCTGAATATTCGCCATAAAAAGTCGATAAACCGGCCCTGCTTCAATAATGATAACACCTCCAACATATCCTGCACACATCATCATAAACAGGAGTCCTCCAAAACTGGTCACTGTTTGGGCTGGATTTTCCGATTTGAAATCAGGATACGCTGCGCCGAAGCCGATGCCCATTGATACAACTCCGGGAACCAGTAAAAATATATCAACCGTAGAAAGCACCATCATAAAAGGCGTCACTTTAAGCAAGATATTTGTTGCAATGATCAAAATTTCAGTCAAAACGAGCAACGGTAAAAAATAGATGAAAAATTTTATCCAGAGATAGTGTCTCAGATCTATGGGAACCGATTTTATCAGCCAGAATGCATCCCCTTCGCTGCTGACCGCAGGATACGCAAATCGGGCCGTGATGGTAATAAGAACAAAACCAGCAAGGCCGATGTTCAAAAATGATAAGAGGTTCTGGAGGTAAACGGTCTTTATCGGTGCCTTCTCCAGAGGAAGGGCATTAAAATTGTAAACATATATGACAACCAGCGCAGCTATTAGAAAAAGCTGGGACCACTGTGTTTGATCTCTGAAAAAAGTCCGTATCTCCTTTGACACAAAAGCCCTGCAGGGACGTGACAAAAATCCTGAAAAACGATATCCTGAATATTTGTATTTAAAAAGTCGAATCTGGGCTGTTTGGGTCTTTGAAAGTCCCTTGAAGTAAACCGCATTTGAAATGATGACCGCTGAACAGACAACCACCCCTGCCCAACTCAAAGATAGCAGCGTGTGAAACAGTCCTTGCATTATATGTCCCGAAAGTGTCTCCTTTATGCTGTCAAAAGCCCAAGTGCTTGGAAGATATGGCGGTGCCGGCGCATTTAAAGATTTGAGATAGAAGAGCACGTTTGAAAAAGCTTCGGGATCAACCAGGCGTTCGGGGCGTAAGAAACGAAAGGCAAAAAAGAGTATCAGAAAAAAGCAAAGGCCAATGAAAATAAAAATGTTTCTGATGCGGTTTGCCGGCACAAAATTAACAACAATCATAACTAGAATAACGCTTATGCCTGCTGAAATAATAGAAAGGATTAAAATGACCAGGATAATATTGCCATAGAAAAAAAAGCCGGCCCCATAAACAATTCCATATGAAATAAAGACGGGAAGTGTATATATAATGACCATCCAAGAACTGTCTAAAGTACTTTCCATCCACCTTGCAATAAAAACCTTATAACTTGGGACGGGCATGGAATTCAAAAGAGACAAATCTCTGCTGAGATACAGCTTGGAAAGTGATGTTAAAATGTTGCTGAAAACAAGGAGTGAAAAAAAAGTGAGAAGAACCATGGAGAGCAGTTTATAAGCAAGAACATCACCAAATCCTTCAATTTTTTTGAAATAACCGATGACCCTTAATGAGACAATGAATATCCCACCCCAAAAACATATACCGATTGATCCGAACAATGCGAGTTTATATGCCCTACCCGCATCGTTTTTAAAAAGTCCCTTGTTTTTAAAGGATAAATATCTTGGCTTTAATAAGGTGATGACATCTTTCATTTTTCAGTCAATTTGATGAATATCTCTTCAAGATCGGCATCTTTATCTTTGATATTACGTTTTAAATCTTCGGAAGTTCCTGTTGCAACAAGTGCTCCTTTATGGATGATACCGATTCGGTCACAGATATCTTCAGCCACTTTCAGGGTGTGAGTCGACATGAAAATGGTGACACCTTCCTTTGCAAGATCCTGAAAAAGCGACTTAACCATATTGATCACCAATGGATCAAGACCCACCATGGGTTCATCGATAATAATCACTTCAGGATCATGTAAAAGAGCCGATGCCATTACGAGTCTTTGTTTCATACCATGAGAATAGGACTCAATAAGGTCGTCTGCCCACTCAGAAAGGGAAAACAACTGTAACTTTTCTCGAGATCTATTTAAAACTGTGTCTTCATCAACGCCGTACAAATCACCGATAAATTTAAGGAACTCAATACCGGTTAGTTTTTCATAAAGATACGGCCTGTCAGGAATGTAGCCGATTTTACTTTTAGCTTTTTTCGGATGATTTTGAATATTTATGCCGCAAATCATCACAGATCCCGAGGTTGGAGCTAGTACACCGGCCATCATATTTATCGTGGTTGTCTTTCCGGCACCGTTAGGACCGATGAATCCGAATATCTCGCCTTTTTGGATGGCAAGGTTCAGACCGTTAACAGCCGGGAAATCGTTGTATCTTTTCGTTAAATCTATGAGTTCTATCATTTTTTATTGAAACGCTATAATCTTTAATCTTACTTTGCCGATAACATTCATGATGTCGAGGTGTTGCTGTATCGTTCCGCTTGAAAACTGAATATGAGTGACATCTGCCGGCAGTTGTCCCAGCGTTGAATCCACGGTTATCCACCTCCCGATGTAAAGCGAATTCCAAGCATGGTAATAAAATTTGCCGTTTAAGTAGACAAGTCCGGCCTCAATCCGTGCAGGTATACCCGCGGCTCTTGAAAGAGCAGTGAGCAGTACAGCATGTTCATTACAATCACCGACCTTGTTCATTAAAGTGGCAAGGGCATCAGGCAATGACAGCACCGGA
>JASFGF010000071.1:0-9543 GCA_050123915.1 Desulfobacterales bacterium
CAAACCATCTTTCAGACATTGTGCAAAACCAGGAGAGACGAACCTGTTAAACCCGGTTACGGTAAAGGATCTTTTGTGGTAATGCGTGGCAAGAAAGCAGGCGGATAAAATGTCAAAATTTAATCAATTATCCTATATTTTTAATGAAAAAACTCTTGGATGAGGAGCTTTTTATGCCTATTTATGAATATGAATGTGAAAAATGTAACCACTATTTTGAGAGACTGACCTTCAAGGGCGATGATGAGCATATTAACTGTCCGAAATGCGGCGCCAATAAGGTCAAAAAACTGTTAAGCGCCAGCAGCTTTATGAGCGAAACAGGAATCGGAGCTTGTTCTGCCGGAACTTCAAAAGGTTTTTCCTGAGCGGGATAAATTTACGTGACAGGTTGTCATATAAAGGAAAATAGCAAATGGAAAACCACACTGACCGAAAAGGATACATCCACATCTATACCGGTGACGGAAAGGGAAAAACCACCGCAGCATTAGGCCTCGCTATACGGGCAGCCGGGTATGGAATGAAAACCTATATCGGCCAGTTCATGAAGGGCCAGCATTATGGTGAATTGACAGCGCTGCACGATCACCCCTGTATCACCATTGAACAGTATGGAGATGTCGAATGTGTTCACCGAGAAGAGATAACACAAAAACATGTGGGCCAGGCAAAACAAGGCCTTAAACAAGCACGAAAAGCGATTCATTCCCATCGATACGACATCATCATTCTCGATGAAATTAACGTGGCCGTCTGGTTTGATTTAATCACAACCGAAGACGTGTTCGAACTTCTTAACGAACGGCCGAAAAATATCGAATTCATCTTAACCGGCCGACATGCTCCTGAAGCGTTTTTAGAAATGGCCGACCTGGTCAGCGATATAAAAGAAATCAAACATTATTATAACCAGGGAGTTAAAGCACGAACCGGGATCGAGAGATAGACGATCCCGGTTCGAAAAAGTTTGCGCAACGCGCATCATGTATCTGAAACTTTGGTTTGTTTATTATGTATTCTTAATAGGTTAATGGTAATCATGTGTCCCTATAACAACTTTGACTCCGGTTTTATTCTCCAGCATTTTTGCCTTCTCTTCATTCGTAGAGTATGGACAATCCGGCTTGGCATTTGCGAGACAGGTGCTTAAATAAATCTTGTCAGGCTTGATCT
The DNA here is from genome assembly GCA_050123915.1 of Desulfobacterales bacterium. Taxonomy (GTDB): domain Bacteria; phylum Desulfobacterota; class Desulfobacteria; order Desulfobacterales; family UBA11574; genus UBA11574. The sequence continues at coordinate 1,177 of JASFGF010000071.1, forward strand.
CCGACATTTTTATTGCCAAGGCCGTATTTGCAACTAGCGATCGCCCCGGGCATTCACATTTTACAAACGCTACAACCGAAGACGGTTCTTCGATCTTACCTTCTCCAAGAACCGCTGCCTTGAGACACCGCCATTCTCCTGCACATCCATAGCCCGTATCCATGTAAGCACCACACCCGACAACTGCAATTTTTTCCATTTCAGCCTCCTTTTTCCTCTGCTTTAAGTATTTAGCATCTCAATACATCTTGATAGAATATCACCACATTCAATCATTTTCTTTAATAACATAACACGCCATGAAACCGTGTACATGTGAAACAGTTACAGAGCACTCGCCCACCATGAAAATCAAAAAATATTTTGTATTGCAAACTTAAAGTTATGAGCATAAACTCACAAAAGGCAACCTAAAGCTTATGCTTTTTTTAGTCAATATTTTTTATTAATTTTATTCATGTAAAGGATAAAACTATGTACAAAATACACCCCATTGTCGTGGGAACAAAAGTTTTTGATAAAAGTATGATGACATATCAGTATGGGACCGGTCAGGAATATACCATCCCTATCTATTGTTGGTATTTGGAAGGGGGCGATCGAAACATTCTTGTGGATACCGGCGAAATGAACCCGATCCAATCCGAAACCCGAGAAAAATCTATCGGTGGTAAAATTTATACGTTCGAACAAGGGTTGGCCCGCTGGGATCTAAGCCCAACGGATATCGACATGATCATCCATACCCACCTGCACAACGATCACTGTGAAAATGATTATAAATGTGAAAATGCCGAAATTTTTGTTCATGTAAAAGAACTGGAAAGAATTCATAATCCTCATCCGTTGGATTACCGCTACGTTGAAGATTATATCGAAGATGCAGAGGAAAACGGGCAGATCCGAAAAATTTTCGAAGACTCGGAAATTTTACCGGGACTCCGGGTATTTCATACCCCGGTTCATACAGAAGGCGGTTTAACCGTAATGATCGATACTTCTGGCGGAAAGGCCGCCATTACCGGATTTTGCGTCATCGACGAAAACTTCAATCCCCCGATACAAATTAAAGCCATGGAAATGGAAGTTATTCCTCCGGGTACTCCTGTTAATGTATACGAGTCATATGATATCATGATGAAAATTAAAGATATGGCAGATATACTAATAGCGCTCCATGAACCGAAATTTTCGTCCATAGATACGATTCCTTAGTCGCCGCAGATCATCAAAAAACTGTCCGCAAAAAGATCGCCTAAACAGCCAAAAAGCCAATCCTGCCCAAAAATGGCGGGATTGGCTTTTAATGTTTTTAAAATAAGGATTTGCACCATTACCGGTGCTGTTTTATTTAGCTCAAAAGTTTATATTCTAACTATCTTTATTCTTTGTATGTTCTTGGTTTTTCTCTTCGATCTAATCCACTTCTTCTTTCTTTGCCAGATCTCCGCTCGGGTATGTGAGAAGTATAACTAAACTCCCGTCTATCCGCACCTGACCGCCGGCCTCCGTTATCGGGCAATATTTGAATCATGATAAATACAATTTGCTTTTGAATCTTTCTATAGATGTTTAGCAAGTAAAAAATCAGGCTTGCTTATATAGACCTTGTTTAAATTAGTTACAGTCTTTATGCAAAAATCATGCAGGAAAAATCATTTTTTTTAGTCTCTTATATTTCAATTAGTTAGAAAATATTAAAAATAATAGCATTAAAAATTATGAAATGAATATCACAATTTTTATTACATTTGTTACATATTGGGAAATTCAAGTAACAGAAAAAACTGCTAAAAAAAATATATATTTAGACCTTTACCTCAAAACAGAAATCGCTTTATTAGAAGCCATCTCAAAAACAGGATTTTGGTTCAAGATCCTCCGCTATAACCAGCAGGATAAAAAGGCGGGGCCGAGGTTCAACCCGCCTCGACTAGTGACGGGATCTTCGACACACATACTTCAGCATTCCGGGGAGTTGAAACGAGGACCCAACGCAGAGACTTGTCCTCCTCACCGCAAGCGGCATCTTCGACTGGCGGGTTGGGCCAAAATCCTGTTTTTGAGATAGTTTCTATTCATGCTTAAGTTCAACAAGAGTCGCCCCCCAACCACCGGCTTCAAGAGGCGCATTGCTAAACGATGACACCATTGGATTTTTCTTCAAAAGCCTTCGAACGCGGTCCTTTAGTATTCCCCGCCCCTTTCCGTGAACAATTCGTACAGAATATATTCCCTCATCAATACAGGCGGAAAAATAGTCTGAAAGCAAATCCGGTATCTCTTTGGGTTTGAAGGTATGAAGATCTAAAACATCTTCTATGGGTATTTTTACAGGTTTCATACTTAATAAATTCTTATATTAATAATTTGGCACTTCTTAAAAAAAACGATTTCAAAGGAGCTTCAGGTATGATTAAATTTTTGGTTGAAAACTGTCTGAGTGAATTAGGGATTGTTTTGAAAGAACCATCGGTAATTTAACTTTATGGATGAAGCCCCTGTTAAAGCTTAAGACCTTTTTTAATAGTGCGGTCAGGTTCTTTCATTACGAGCCCTTTTTCACGAGTTTTATCCGCCTTTGGCGTGATCTTTCAGCAAAAATTTAATTATATCTGAAGCGGTAATATCTTCAAAAGACTGAAGAATTATATAAATTCTAATTTCTGAAAAAAACCATTATCCATGAAACGATTTAACAAAGAAAACACCCCGAGTTCAGAAATATTTAGACTTTAAATTTTAAGTTGATCTGGTATAGTATTAGAATATTTAACACTTAATAGCAAAATGGATGTTAAATGATCAAGTACCTCCTACTGCCTATTTTCAGTTATCTTTTAGGTTCTATTCCCATAGGACTCATTCTGACCCGGCTGTTTACCCCGATTAACATCCGACAGGTGGGAAGCGGAAATATCGGTGCTACGAATGTGGGCCGCATGGCAGGACCAGGACTTGGAGTCCTGACCCTTACCGGGGACATCCTAAAAGGGGCCTTTCCGGTCTGGTTGGCTGCATCAATGACAACTCCGAATGGCATATGGGGTGCCCTCTACATTGCATTGGTCGCTTTTGCAGCTTTTATGGGGCACCTTTATCCAGTCTATCTGAAATTCAAAAATGGAGGAAAAGGGGTTGCAACCGCAGCAGGATGCTTTGGCGTCATTTCACCTGTCGCATTGGTAGTTCTGATTTTGGTTTTTATCATGTTTGTTTGTTGGTCTAACCGCGTTTCAATGGCCTCTCTGGCCGCCGCTGCCGTCTTGCCTGTTGCAATCTGGAAAGCTACCGGCTCGGGAGTCCTGCTTGGATGTGCCATTATAACGACGATATTCATCTATTTTCGCCATGCGGATAACATCAAAAGGCTTCTGGAAGGCACGGAACCTCTCATTTGGAAATAAACAGAGGATCAGTTGAGCAGCTGACTCGAACCTATCTCAAATGGAAAAAAGTGAACACCTTGGTGTTCACCGTTAACGAATACACCTATGGGATGTCTTTGAATTGTTTTACAGCCAGATACATCAAATATCCTCCGGATATATTTCGTACGTTAAAACCGTATTGTTTAAGAATTCGTAAAGCAAAATAAGATCGCTTCCCTTCATAGCAGTATGTCCATATTTCCCGATCAGTCGGAAGATCCTGTATCCGATTTCTGAGCGCGGCCAAAGGAATATGGACGGCATCTTTCACATGGCCCTTTCTAAATTCAAAAGGGTCGCGAACATCGAGAAGGTATGCATCATATTCTGACAAATTTTCCCAGTGAACGACTGACGTATGGCCCCTTAAGACATTAGAAGCGATCATACCCGCTATGTTCACAGGATCTTTTGCCGAACCATACTGCGGAGCATAGCATAGTTCGGCTTCCTCGAGATCGAACACGGTTCCGTTACGCTGAATGGCGGTTGCAATGACATCGACCCTTTTTTCAACACCTTCCTTGCCTACGGCCTGAACACCTAATATTCGCCCGTTTTCCGTCGAAAAAATCAATTTCATTGTGATGGGCTTTGCTCCCGGATAATAGCCGGCATAGTGACTCGGAGCGAGATAAATCTTTTCGTATGGTGGACACTGACCATGCTTATCCAACTGGTTTAAAGTTTTTTCAGTTATACCTGAAGCAGCAATTGTCAGACCGAGCACCCCACAAACCATTGTCGCCTGTGAACCCCGAAATCGTAAAGGTTTAACACCATCGTTTCCCATAATGACATCGGCAGCCATTCGGCCCTGACGGTTGGCCGGACCTGCCAAAGGAATCAGGCCTTGAGCATCGGTAATGAAATTTTTTATCTCGACAGCATCACCCACAGCATAAATGTGCTCATCACTGGTTCTCATTTGATCATCAACAAGAATACCTCCAAGCTTACCAAGCGCAAGACCCGCCGTTTTAGCAAGCCTGGTTTCAGGTCTGACACCGATGGCAAGGATAATCAAATCAGCCTCAACGGTTTTGCCGGACCCTAACATAACAGTGATCATACCATTGTCTTCTTGTTTAAATCCAACAACGGGACTTCCCAAAAGAAGCGATATACCTTCAGCTTTGAGATGATCATGGATAAAAGCTGTAATTTCAGGGTCTAAAAACGGCATCACCTGTGGAAGCATTTCAATGATGGTAATATCGATTTCCTGTATTTTCAGATTTTCGGTCATTTCCAAACCGATGAACCCGCCACCGACAACGGCAGCTTTTTTCACCTTCCGGGTTTCAATCCAGTCGATAATCTTTCTCATATCCGGAATGGTTCGGAGCGGAAAGATTCCAGGAAGGTCTATCCCCTCTATTCCCGGTTTTAATGGTGCGGCACCGGGTGAAAGGACCAAGGTGTCGTAGTTTTCTTTGTAAACTTTCCCGGTTTCTAAATTTTCAACTTCAATTTTTTTATTTTTTCGATCTATATATTTGACATTATTATTTGTCCTCACTTCGATATTTAGCTGTCTTTTAAACATCTCCGGAGAAGCAACGATAAGGGAACGTTCTCTCGGAATGACTTTGCCGATATGATACGGCAAACCGCAATTGGCAAAAGAAATAAATGGCCCGCGTTCAAATACGATAATTTCAGCATCTTCGTTCAGCCTTCGCGCCCTTGCAGCACAAGATGCGCCACCGGCAACACCACCGATGATGAGCAGCTTTTTTCTATTTGTCATTTCACTATTCCCTTGTATTTTTTGGTCTGTTGTAAGTCTCAGGGATGTATCCTAATCTTAATTAAAACAGTGACCAGACCAATGTCATAACCCCCGCCATGATAAAATTGCTTTCGACCAGAAATTCCAAGCGAATGCCGGGCAGCATATAGCCCCGCTCATGCGCTGAAAGCATGATGAAAACAAACGCCGGACAGATTAAAAGCGCAAAACCTAAACTTGATATCAGTTGAAATGCGCTTGAAACAAACAAAATGCCAAAGTTTATGGCCAGTATCGTTTTTAAAAGGCGTAACGCTCGCTTTTCTCCTAACAGTATGGGAATCGTCTCTTTTCCCACAATGCGATCACCCTGCATGTCAAGAATATCAAAAAATGCTGTTCTGACAAAGACCAGGCTCAGTGACCATAAAAATATAATGGCCGTATTCAGATGAATATCTCCTGACACAGACAATCGAGGCAAAACAGACGTCACGATTCCCCATGCCATTGCAATCAAAACCGTTTTTGATCCGGGGATATCCCTAAGCCGCGAGTATTTATCGTATGCAAAACGTTTCGGAATAAGTCTTAAATTGTAAGAAAGACCCATTATGCTCATACCCAAAAGGATTAAAAAAGGAATCCAGCCCACTGAATAGGCCGTCATCAAACCAATACCGCCTGCAACAAACGCAAGAAAAGCAAGCAATATCTTATTTTTGTTATAAAATGAAGACCTGTCAGGATCGTTGTATCGGTCTGCCTTGGTACCAATGAGATTGTTGAAAATGTGCATGGACAGAACATAAAGCATGGATATAAGCACATGGTGTAAATTATTTGTAATCCCCTGAATTTTAATACAGGCGTAGCACAGACATCCGGCACCGATGGACACATAGATGTTGGTAAGAAGCAGTACACGCTGGATGGGAAAAATAACCCTTTGCAAGCCTTGCTTCTTTTTATAAGGCAGGGCCTCGAGTGTTCTGTAAATCTTTTTAATCACCCAATTCGGCGTTGAAGCCCCTGCTGTAATCCCGATACATTTGGCTTCAGAAAGAGCGTCTACATCAATTTCCGATTCAGTTTCAATGTGATATGTCGGTTTACCGGTCTTTTTTGAAATTTCAGCAAGCCGCTTGGTATTTCCGCTGTTTTGTCCACCGACAACAATAACCGCATCGACTGAATCGGCCAGGTTTTGGACCTCAGCCTGGCGTTTTGCGGTAGAATCACAGATTGTATCAAAAATTTTATAGTGGGGAAATTTATGATTTGCCCATCTTTTTATTTCTTCATAAAAAAGAGTATTTTGAGTAGTCTGGGCAACAACGATCGCTTTTTCAAAGGATGGAAGGGAATCAAGATCGTCTAAATTGTCAACGACAAACCCTTTTCCCTCGGCATATCCTAAAAGTCCGATGACTTCAGGATGATCTTTGTCTCCAATAATTATAGATGCATAATTTTTTTGGGCATGTTTTTGGATGATGGTCTGAACTTTAATAACCCGGGGACAGGTGGCATCGATAATTTTGAAACCCGCTTTTTTAAGATCCTGTTTGGTTTGGGGGGGAACGCCGTGAGCACGGATTAGAACAGTGCCTGTTGCATGTTCCGGTATACGTTCTAAGGTGGATATTTCTTTTTCTCTTAAGAGGTCTAAAACCTGCGGATTGTGGATAAGGGGTCCAAACGTACAGATCGGATTGACGTGTTTATTCGGAGCATCCAGAACCATCTCAACGGCTCTTCGCACCCCCATGCAGAAACCGGCCTTCTTGGCAATTAATATTTTCATCTATATCATGCAGCTTAGGCGCTACGCATTACCTTGAAACCTTCTCACACAATCAAACCATGTAAAACAAATCGTATAGGGGATTTTATTTTTTTAAAAAGATATGGTGGTCTACGAGAGCCAATGAATGAATGTGTGCATCTATAAATTTTTGATCCCCAAATATACTGACCAATCGTATACCATCATCTTCGGGTTCGACGGTATCAACCGCTTCCATTACCAGTATTTTCTCATCGCCTTCAATTAAGTATGCATTTGCTTCACACATCGTATTTTCCTTTATAATTTCTAAAAAATAAATTTTGTTTTAAGTTACACCTAAACTGAGCGTTTCAAATGGTGACAATTTATTGCTTAAATTAATCTATCGATTAGATGAGAAACATTAGCGATTTTAATAATTTGGATTCATTTATAATTATTACTTTTTTATAGCCCTGTCACTATTTGAAACGCTCAGTTTAGGTTACAGTTTATCCGTATTAACCTCATCATAGAAACTTTTTAAATGTTCCTGTAAAAGTGTTTCAATAAGATGAGGGAGCGGAGTTGGCAATAAACCTATAATTTCAATATTTTCTTGGGTGAGTGGTATAAGCATCTTTTTCGCCGAACTGTTGGCCACGGCTTCTGCCATTTTGGGTGTAACTTCTCCCATCATGGCATTGGCCAGGATAATTCCAATGGGTCCGATAATAATGTCAACCTTTTTTGTTGTCTGAACAATGGCATTTTCTCCAGATGCCCCCCTGTTGGCTTTGGCTTTCAACATCTGAGCCGTAGCAATGGCATTGGTCCCAAGCGCAATAATTTCAACAGCCTCTCCAAAAACATCCCGTAGCTTTTTAATGACAGCGCTTCCAATGCCTCCGCCCTGACCGTCGATGACACATATCCGATGCAAAACCGGCTTTTTATCTGTATGTCTCATACTGTATTATCTTTCAATTTTTGATAATAACCATTCCGAATCGTTTTAGCTATCAGAAAACAAAATTAACGTCAATAACAACAGCGATCTGTCTCAGGACAAACGTATTTGTTCTCGGTACAGCAAAACGACAACGTGGATCTCTTGAAAAACCGAATAAAATGTTGACGTTGATAGACGCCATCTCAAAATAAAGATTTTGGTTCAAGATCTCCCGCCAAAACCAAGCGGGATAAAAAGGCGGAGTCGAGTTTTAACCCTCAGGCAAACTCAAGTATGTTGAGGACTTAAAACGAGGCTCCAACGCAGAGGCTTGTCCGCCTCTGGCGGGTTGGGCCAAAAGATTATTTTGAGACGGCGTCTAATTACACGGGGTATCTACACACTACAATTTTCTTATTTTGATCCTGTCTCGTCGTTTTCTTTTGGAAAGTCGTCTGCTGGGGCCTTTCTTTTTTGT
>JASFGF010000072.1:0-9471 GCA_050123915.1 Desulfobacterales bacterium
CTGGTCTTTATGCGCAGAGAAAAAGAATGGATATCATCGCAAGCAATCTTGCTAACATAGAGACGACGCATACAGAAAAAGGCGGGCCTTATCGAAGAAAAATGGTTGTGATGGGAACAAAGGAAATAGATCAAGACTTTGATGAAATGTTTAACTCTAGTGTTAAAGGCGTTCAGATTGAGGACGTCGTCGAAGATCAAACCCCGTTTAAAAAAGTCTATAACCCGAGCCATCCTGATGCTGATAGCGACGGATATCTATATAAGCCAAATGTTGATTTAATTGTAGAAACCACGAACATGCTGATGGCTCGAAGAGCCTTTGAAGCCAATATAGCGGCTATTAAAGCGACGAGACAAATGGTCATTAAAGCACTTGAAATCGGGAGGTAAGATATGAATGATATGAGAATTAGAGATCTTCAACAGGCTACGGTGCCAAAAATAAATACTGTAGAGAAGAAGCCTGCGGAAGGATTTGGTAAGGTTATAAAGGGTGCCATTGATAAAGTTAATGGAATGGAAAAAGATTCAAACAGGTCCATAATGGAACTTTTAAATGGTAAAAAAGATATTCATGAGACAATGATCAATCTTCAAAAGACTGATATATCCATGCGATTGCTTCTTACAATAAGGAACAAAGCTGTTGAGGCCTATCGTGAAATAATACATATGAATTTTTAAGAGAAGCGGCTCCGTATATACATTTAACAAAATGCTTAATAAGTAATACAGGGTAAAACAACGTGTGAAAAAAGGTGCGTCGTAAGGAACCATAGGAATGAATGATCCAATTAGACAATTTCTCAAACTTATAAATTCACTGCCCCTTTCTAAAAAGATCAGTATGATATTTGTAATTGTTCTTGTGGTAACGGGCTTTCTTTTTATGTTTTTCTGGGCAAATCAAGAAAATTATCAGATTCTGTTCAGCAACCTGTCGCCAGGTGACGGTAACGCAATCGTTGCTGAACTCGCCAAAAAAAATATTCCCTACAAAATTGAAGCCAACGGGACGATAATTTTAGTTCCCGAAGAAAAGGTATACGAGCTGCGTCTTTCCATGGCGGGAGACGGCATTCCCAATGGAGGGAATGTTGGTTTTGAAATTTTCGATCATACCGATTTTAAAACCACAAAATTTGTACAGGAACTCAATTATAGGAGAGCTCTTCAGGGAGAACTGGCAAGAACTATCAATCAGTTCAAAGAAGTAAAGAGTTCACGAGTGTTTATCGTTATCCCCGAAGAATCACTTTTTGTCGAGGATAAAAAAACTGCATCTGCATCTATACAACTGGATCTTCGAGTCAATTTGCCCCCTGCCAAACTTTCTGCAATTGTACACCTTATTGCCAATGCAGTGGAGGGGCTGGAACCTGAACATGTCACGGTAGTGGATACTAAAGGGCGGCTTATATTTAAAGGCGGGACAGGCGACAGAGCATCATCCGAATTAAGCGGTTCGCAGTTAGACTATAAGAAAAGGATTGAGAATCAGACAAAAGAGAATGTTCAAACCCTTCTGGAACACATTGTCGGCATGGACAAGGCTATCGTTCGAGTCAATGCCGAGATCGATTTTGACAAGGTCACCTTAAATGAGGAGGAATACGATCCAACAGCAACAGCGGTAAGAAGTTCAAGAAATATTGAAGAAAACGCTCAGATCGGTCAAAAAAGAGACGAAGCGGAACAGGCGTTAATTAATCAAAGACGTGGTATTATGCCGTCTCCAGGGGAAACTCAGAATAAAAAGATCAAAAAAGATGTTGCCACAAATTATGAGATCAATAAAGTTACCCGGACAATCTTGAAGCCCGCCGGGACAATCAAACGCCTGTCTGTGGCCGCAGTCATTGACGGAACTTATGAGCTTGAGAAATTAAACGATGGGACAACAAAAAGAAAATATATCCCAAGAACTGAACAGGAACTGAAAAAATTTGAAGAAATTGTTAAAAAAGCTATGGGATATAATGAAGACAGGGAGGATCAGGTTACCGTAAGTTCAATTTCATTTTCAGCCACAACTCCAATGGATAATGAAGTTGCAATAGCGCCCGGTAAATTAGATCAAATTCTAGATATCGTAAAAGACTATAAAAAAACGATCATTAATCTTTTACTGGTAGCCATGGTATTTATCTTTATTGTAAAACCTTTGCTCAAAAGCATGAAAGGCATAACCAAAGAAGCTGTTTTGATAAATGAGGAACTGACAGCGGTTTCGGACGAATATGCTCAACTTCCGGGATCAAGAGGTCTGGGTATGAAAGACCAAGTTAACGAAATTACACAAAAGAATCCGGAAAAGGCCCAGCAGCTCATTAAAGGATGGATAGGTGAACAGGAATAATAACGATCATGAAACTAAGCGTCGATAAATTATCAGGACCGCAGAAGGCTGCCATCCTTTTCCTGACAATGGGGGAGGAATTTTCCACAGCTTTATTTAAAGAATTGGATGAGGCAAGCATAAAGAAAATCGGAAAATATATGTCGGAAATCACATATATTCCTTCTGATGTCTTAAGTACGGTAATGGATGAATTCCTCATCAACTTTAAAAGCGATAGTAATATGGTCGTATCAGGGCAAGATTTTCTTAAACAGGTTGTAAATAAATCTATGGATAAAGATAGTGCCAGGGAAGTTTTTAAAGTCATTGGTGAAAAAAGCAGTGGTGTTCCTTTTAGTGATCTTGCCTATATCCCTGTTGAAAATTTAATCAATATCATCCAGGGAGAGCATCCACAAACCATTGCGCTGATTTTATCTTATCTGCCATATGAAAAGGCAGCCGAAGTCCTCAAGTCTTTACCTGAAGAACTCAAAATTGACGTGGCCTTAAGGATCGTACAAATCGGACAGGTTGATGTTGAAATTGTAGAGGAACTGGATAAATTAATAAAAAAGGAGCTTTCGAAAATAGGAGGCGCTACCCGGAAGTGTGATGGGATAGAGACTCTGGCAAACATTTTAAATCAGGTTGATGGGATGACAGAGGAATCGGTTTTGTCTCATATAGAAAATGAGGACGGTGATTTGGCAGATAAGGTAAGACAAAAGATGTTTGTTTTTGAAGACCTGCTTCAGATCGAAAACAGACATTTTAGAGATATCCTCCAAAATGTGGACAATCAACTGCTTATCAAAGCATTGAAGACGACCTCGGACGATATGAAAGATAAGGTCTTCAGTAACTTGTCAGAAAGAGCTTCAGAAATGCTCAAGGAAGATATGGAAGTTATGGGGCCGGTTAAGTTGAGCGAGGTTGAGGAAGCCCAGCAAGAGATCATTAAAATAGCAAAGAGGCTTGAATCAGAAGGGCGAATCGTTCTGACTAAGGGTGGCGATGATGTCTTTGTCTAAAAATATAAGAAAGTCAAACGGCAAGGAAGAATCATGGCATAAATATGAGATGAAATCTTTCGAACCTTATGGACTTCAACAACAAGAAAGAGAAAACGATTTTTTATCTTTAGATACCGGGGAAGGGAAAAAAACAAATTTTGTTCCCCTTGAAGCTTGGGAAGATGACGACGGTAAAAAAGAAAAAAACGAAGATAATGCATTGGGAATGCAAGAAAAAATATCCGGTATTGAGCAGGAAGCATATGAAAAAAGTTTTGCCCAAGGAGAAAAAGACGGGTTTGAATTCGGAGAAAAGAAGTCCCTAAAAATCGCAGAAAATATAGAAAATCTTTTCAATGAAATGACCAGGCTCAAGCATGATGTATCAAAACAGTATGAAAGGGAAATTATTGATCTGATATTTGCTGTTGCTGAAAAAATCGTTCATTACGAAGTGAGATCAAAAGAGTCTGTAATAAGAAACGCTATTTTTGAAGCATTGGAAGCGGCTGTTGAGAAGAGTAAAGTTGTTTTTAATGTCAATCCGGATGATTACGATTATGTAGAAAAATTGAGACCGGAACTATTTAAACAAAACAAAGGGTTAAAATCGATTGTCGTTACTTCAGATCCCGCTGTATCAAGAGGGGGATGTTATCTGGAAACTCCCTACGGGAATATTGATGCAACGATAGAGTCAAAGCTGGAAAAAATTTATCAATGCTTGCAGGAATCCGTTGAGTAACATTTTAAGCATCGAACGCGCACTGGTTTCGGCTGTTGAACGGCGAATCCGGATAAACCGGAAAGTTTAAAGTGATCAAACGTTATTGAATCGCTACACTCCGGCTATTTATATTAAATAAAATGCACAAAATATACAATTAATGTCGTAAAACGACGTGGCTCAAAAATAAAAAATGACCGGACTCAAACCAATAATCAAATGGGATAAATATCAAGAAGCGCTTCGATCATGTCAGCCCGTTAAAATGGAAGGCAAAATCGTGAAAGTTGCAGGTATCGTTGCGCAGGCGAACGGTCCTGGGATGAGCATCGGAAGTCTTTGTTGCATAAAAAATAGTAGCGGACAGAGCATGCAAGCTGAAGTCATCGGGTTCAACGATAAAAGGGTTATCGTGATGCCTTTTGGAGAAATGCGTGGAATAGAACCTGGAAGTCGGATTGTCGATATAAATAAAAACCCGTCAATTAAGGTTGGAGAGGCATATTTAAGCAGGATTGTAGACGGTCTTGGAAACCCCATTGATGGCAAAGGTTCCATACAGGCCAAAGCTGATTATCCGATCTATGGAAATGTCATCAATCCTTTAAAAAGAGAGATTATCAATGATGTGGTCGATGTGGGCGTCCGTTCTATAAATGCCATGCACACTCTGGGGAAAGGTCAACGGATTGCCATTATGGCGGGTTCAGGTGTCGGAAAAAGTGTATTGATGGGCATGATCGCCCGACACGCGGCGGCTGACGTCATCGTAATTGCGCTTATTGGCGAACGGGGAAGAGAAGTTAGAGAATTCATTGAACGCAATCTCGGTGAAGAAGGACTTAAAAAATCAGTTGTCGTTGCTGCAACATCGGATTCTCCGGCTTTGGTCAGGATAAGAGGGGCTCATCTTGCGACCACCGTAGCAGAATATTTCAGAGACAAGGGATTGGATGTTATTCTGATTATGGATTCAATCACTCGATTTGCCATGTCATTAAGAGAGGTTGGCTTGGCAGCCGGAGAACCACCTTCAGCAAAGGGTTATACGCCCAGTGTATTTATACAGATACCAAAACTTTTGGAAAGGACCGGTAATGTAGAAAAAAAGGGTAGTATTACAGGAATCTACACGGTGTTGGTTGAAGGAGATGACATGAACGAACCCATAGCAGATACGGTTCGTTCCATCGTAGACGGTCACATTGTTCTGTCAAGGGACCTTGCCCATAAAGGGCATTACCCTGCAGTAGACGTTTTAAGAAGTATTAGCAGGGTGATGTATGACATTGTTGAGGATGATCATTTGGACATGGCAAGAAAACTTGTCAAGGTGCTGGCAACCTACAGAGAGGCGGAAGATTTAATTAATATTGGGGCTTATATTGACGGCACCGATCCACAGATAGATTTCGCTAAAAAGATGATCCATAAGATCAATTCTTTTCTTCAGCAGGATATTAATCAGAGTATAACCTTTAAAGAAAGTGTTGTCCGTTTGAAGGAAATGTTTACAGAATAATTCGGGTTGAATGATGAAGCCTTTCTCCTTTCGACTTAATAAGATACTCGATTATAGAAAATACCTGAGGAAAAGGGCTCAAATCGATGTCTTTAATGCCAGGAATGAATGTCAGAAAAGGGAAAAAGAAGTTGTTAGATTGAACGAAAAAAGAACGGAAATATCAAAAGAATGCAGTGAAGAAGAGGCAAAAGGCATGTCTGTTCCCGTGTACCAACTATTTACAACTTTTATGCAAAAAATAGATGACGATCTTAAAGAGGCGCATCTTAGGCTCAATGAGGGAAAAGATGAAGTGATGGTGAGAGAAGCGATTTTAAAACAAGCATCTATAAAGAAAAAGACGTTGGAAACTCTAAAGGATTTAAAGTATAAACACTACATGGAAACCCTGGGAAGAGAGGAACAAAAAATATTAGATGAGATCGTCATAACAGGAAAGGGTCGAAGCGTATGAAAACGCGAGTACAGATTCTATTGGCCTTGCTGATTATTGTTAAGTTAGTCCTGGGTTCTATTTTTATGTATCGGGCTGGCGTGTCCCCGTTGTTTGGAAATTCGGATGCTTTTGCCGCAGAACAAAAAAAAGATGCTGATAATACAGCATTGAAAAATGTAAATAACGAGGCAAAGGCGGAAGAGACAATTGATCTGAAATTCATCATTCAGCAAAAATCTGAATTTGAAAAAGAAGAAAAGCGAATTGCAAAAAAGAAGGCAGAGCTCTTAGCCATTCAGGATGATATAAATAAGAAAATAGCGACGCTCACAATAATAAGAGATGAGATTAGAGCTGAGAAGGATAAGAAAAAAGCGGCAGAGGAGCAGCAGTTCAAACATCTTATTAAGGTTTATTCAGCCATGAAGCCGCAAAATGCAGCAGATCTGATTGAAAAGCTGGACATAAATCTGGCGATAAAATTACTTTCGAAAATGAAAGGAGATGATGTCGGAAAAATACTTTCGTTTGTAAAGATTGAGAAAGCCGCTAAAATAAGCGAAGGACTTGTCAATCGAGACTAAAAGAACCATATATATTAAAAGGTGCCATTAGAACTTGTGCAAGCCCTTAGATATAGATATCTATAAATGATCCCCTTGACCGGAGTTCATTCGATTCTATCTCCGACACATTATTCAAAATTACGGGATTTGGGTGATTTTTTGCGGAGATTGGTGCTATGAATTCATTTTGCAGGGCTTTCTCCCTGGGCAAGGGAACCAACACTAATGGCCAATTATTTGAAACCTCAATATTCATTATTCCCCTCAATTTATCTTCATTATTAAACCCCTATATTAAAGATATTCAAAAATCAAGATAATTCTTAAGTGTACCAATAGGCAATATTTTCCTTTAACATTCTTTATTGCAGGTAAAATATGTCCTTTCCGCGTTTCAAGGTCTTTGTCTTGTGTACTACTAAGCTTGATAACCATAAGAAATAACATCATATATATATTATTTACGAATTTTGGTATACCCTTTGCTAATGAATATGGAAAAATCTAAAATAATAAGGTTAAATTTAATGACGAACCCAATAATTGTCAAATTGATGTCTTCACTTCTTAATGGTAAATCATCCGTTAATGCCAAAACATCCGGAAATGTTCAACCTTTGACATCCGGAAAGGGGAACAGGAACTTTTTGTCCGATATGCTAAAAGCTCTCCACGCTTCCAAAAACGGCACTATTCATATGGCTGATAAAACAGCTCAGATAAACACGACGTCTCATAATAAAGGATATAAATTTTATCTTGAATCTTTTAAAAAAGAACTTTTGGCGCGTGGAAAACCGCTGAATCAAACCTTTTTAAAAGAAAAGGACCTCCCGCTAGTAAAAACATTTCTACGTAAATGCGGTTTTTCGCATGAAAAAGTGGAACAATTTTTGAAAGACCTAAAGGCCAACAATTCCGATGGAGAATTTAATCTTTCACAAATATTTCTTAAGATAACCGAGTTAGGGCCGCCGAAAGGAAAAGAACATCAGGATGAGACAGTTGCACCGGCCACGGTTCCTTATATTGAATCGGTATTGAGAGATTTTAATTTGACCCCTAAAGAACTGGACAGTGTCTTTGGTAAAGCAAGGATTGAAGGTGGAGGGCTTGATCTTCATAAATTAGTGGAAACGTTAAAGGAGGTCAAAGGCCGAAGACCTTTAACGAATAAGACTGTCGTCGATCATAAATTATCTCAGCAGATTTCAGACAAAATGGAAAAAATCGGTATGAATATACCTGGGAAAGGAAAATCCGATCCGATTTCCCTGGAAGATTTTATAGCGTCACTGGAGCAGATTGCAGAAAAATATGGCAAAGAAAAAAAGGTGTCGCCTGATATAAAAAATACACTCAATAAAATTCTTGAACGGGTTGAAAGTTCGGAACAAAAACCGGTGTCAACACTTTCAGAAAAGGTTTCTCCCAATTATCATTTTACGGATTCGTTGTTGAAAGAGGAGATAAATAAAAAGGGCCGTCATGCGTTGAATGAAAAAGTGATATCTTCCTCAGAAAAAAACAAGTCAGTCAAGAACGAATCCATATCGTCGTTTCTAAAACAAAAAAATCCCCACGTGCAAAATCATGTTGGTCCCAATCCTAAAACTTCGAATCATTCTGGCAAAGCCGATTTGCTTTCAAATTTGAATAACCAAACAGATTTAATACATCCGGTGAAAGAAGGAAACCACCGTGTAGATGCGGAAACAGGACAAATCAATGTCAACAGAAACACCGAGGCTTTAAACTTTACAAATACCCTTAAAACAGTTGAACAGGGGGAAAAGTCTTTTAGAGGGTATATCCCTGCTTCTATCGTTGATCAGGTAGGAAAACAAATTTCCAGGTCTATTCTCAGGGGGGATCAGGTGGTGACATTAAAACTGAAACCCCCTGATCTGGGAACGGTGGGGATAAAAATAGATATTAAGGATCATGCATTAAGGCTCAGTATGACTGCCGAACATCATTCAGTCAAGGAATTATTACTGAATAATGTCCATGAACTCAAAGAGGCCCTCGTTCAACACGGCGTAAAACTTGAGAAAGTAGATGTTCAAATCAACTATAATTTCGGTCAATCACTGAATGCTTCAAAAGAGGGAACGGATAACGAACAGGGGTGGAGAAAGAGTTTCAATGGAGAGGCATTCCGTTCGGATAATCATACAGAAGGAGCACTTGAAAGTCCTACAAATATGATGTCGGCAAGTAATTTACTAGATTTAGTAGCATAGTAAAAAAGAAGGGGGGGAAGATTAATGTCAATAGAAGCACTTAATACAGGTTATGGCACATCATCTGTCAACAATGAAAACACATCATCAAGCTCTAGTCCCTCGGAACTGGGCAAGGATGAGTTCCTTAAGCTGTTTATTGCTCAGATTCAGTATCAAGATCCCCTGAATCCTCTCGACAGTGCAGAATTTACCGCCCAATTGGCACAGTTTTCCAGTGTAGAGCAACTGTATGGAATGAACAGCAAACTGGGAAATATTGAAGAAACAATGAACAATCAGAGCGAACAACGCGATAATCTGGGATATATTGGCAAAACGGTGAAGGCGGATGACAACACCATGAATGTTGACGATGGAACGGTTCAATCCGGATCTTACACCATCGATGACAGCGGGTATGTCACCATTGATGTTTATGACAGTGATGGGCTCATCGTCAGGACATTCTATAAAGGTTGGGAGGACAAAGGAGAACATGGTGTGAACTGGGATGGAAGAGATGACACAGGAGCGCTAGCCGGAGACGGCTCCTATACGTTTGAGGTTACCGCCAGAGATGAAAATGGTTTTTATATACCTTACAATACCTATATGTCCGGGGAAGTTACA
>JASFGF010000073.1:0-9454 GCA_050123915.1 Desulfobacterales bacterium
GAAGACCAGGATCAAAGCATTGATACCGAAGAACAGAAATCAACGGAAGATGATACGTATGTAGATTTAAACGTGACCATCAGCGAAACTCCCCGGGAAATCGAAGACATTGGTGAGCCTATCTCGGATACGGCAGACGATTCAGATGAATTCGATGATCATGAATTCGATGATATCGATGTGTCAGACAACGACCTTATAAAAGAAACCGATGATTTTACGGATGAATTAGATACGGACGCAATAATGGATGATGCATTGGAAGATGATTTTGCCGACTCACTCGGCATTGAACTCGATTCTAAAGAAGATATTTCTGAGGCGGACGGTATAACGGACGAAAAAATAGACGCCGCTTTGGAACGTGTTATAAAAAAGCTGTTTTACGAAAAAATCGACGGTCTTCTTGCACAGGCAATTGAAAAAACGGTGACCAGAGAAATCGAAAAATTGAAAAAAGCCCTGCTTGAAGACTCACCTGACGGTGAAAAATAATTGTTTCATTTTGACGAAATTTATATTCTGCCTGACTGATCTGCTCACAGCCAAAAATCAAATGAAAAAGAACCGGGGATTATTTCATAATCCCCTTTTCAATTTGATTTATATTTATCCAGGTATCACTCACATTAAGGAGCAATAACATATGAGTTCCAATTTTCTCGACAAAGGTTATGAACCACATGATGTGGAAAAACGATGGTACGATTTCTGGGAAAAAGAACGATTGTTTTCAGCCAGTGAGTCGGAAAGCACTCAGACATGTTATTCCATTGTCATACCGCCGCCCAACGTAACCGGTGTCCTTCATATGGGACATGCATTAAACAATACATTACAGGATATTCTCTGTCGTTACAGGAGACTGCGAGGCGATAATGTTCTTTGGATGCCG
The DNA here is from genome assembly GCA_050123915.1 of Desulfobacterales bacterium. Taxonomy (GTDB): domain Bacteria; phylum Desulfobacterota; class Desulfobacteria; order Desulfobacterales; family UBA11574; genus UBA11574. The sequence continues at coordinate 896 of JASFGF010000073.1, forward strand.
GGGACCGATCATGCCGGCATCGCCACGCAGAATGTTGTTGAAAAAAAGCTTGCCGGTGAAGGGTTGAATCGTCACCAGGTTGGCAGGAAAAAATTCATTGAAGCGGTCTGGGAGTGGCGCAGTGAGTACGGAAGTGCGATTATCAATCAGCTCAAACGTCTTGGCGCTTCGTGTGATTGGGACAGGGAGCGTTTCACAATGGACGAAGGTCTTTCCAGAGCTGTCCGCAAGGTCTTTGTAACACTCTATCAAGAAGGTCTTATATACCGTGGCAATTACATTATTAACTGGTGCAACCGCTGCCATACAGCGCTTGCAGACTTGGAAGTGGAACACGAACTCCATGACGGTTTTCTGTATCATATCCGATATCCTTTTTCAGGCGGAAAAGGAAATGTCGTGATCGCAACGACCCGGCCCGAAACCATGCTGGGCGATACGGCAGTGGCTGTCAATCCGGATGATGAGCGCTATCACGGTCTTGAGTCTCAAAAAATAATGCTTCCGCTGATGAACAGAGAAATCCCCATCATCAAAGATAAATATGTCGATATGTCATTTGGAACCGGCGCTCTCAAAATTACTCCGGCCCATGATCCCAATGACTTTGACATCGGAAACCGTCATAACCTTGAACGGATAAAGGTCATCGATGATAATGGTCGAATGACATCGGAGGCCGGAAAATTTGAAAACATGGACCGGTTCCAATGCAGGGAAGCTGTGATTGAAGCACTTAAAAAAGAGGGTCTATTTGAAAAAATCGAACCTTATCAGCACAATATCGGTCACTGTTATCGGTGCAACACCATCATTGAACCCAATTTGTCAAAGCAGTGGTTTGTCAAAGCCAAACCTCTTGCTGAAAAAGCCATGGATGCGGTCAAAAGCGGCGATACTCGAATCGTCCCTGAAATATGGACGAAAACCTACTTCGAATGGATGAACAACATAAAAGACTGGTGTATTTCAAGACAGATATGGTGGGGACATCAGATTCCGGCATGGACATGTGAAACGTGCAATGAAGTTATCGTCGCCATGAATGCACCGGATACATGTCCGGCGTGTAAAGGAACACATCTGATACAAGATACGGATGTTCTGGATACCTGGTTCAGCTCTGCCCTGTGGCCTTTTTCGACCATGGGGTGGCCGGATGACACACCGATACTGAAATTGTTTTATCCCACATCTGTTCTTGTCACCGGTTTCGACATCCTCTTTTTCTGGGTCGCCCGCATGATGATGATGGGACTTCATTTTATGGGGGACGTGCCGTTTAAGGACGTTTATGTACATGCCCTGGTCCGTGATGAAGACGGCAAAAAGATGAGCAAATCAACCGGAAACGTTATCGATCCCTTAAGTGTTATCGACACCTATGGAACCGATGCATTTCGTTTTACGCTGGCCGCATTTGCCGCCCAGGGCAGAGACGTTAAAATGTCTGAAAAGCGTGTCGAAGGCTACAGAAATTTTATCAACAAAATCTGGAATGCCGCCCGGTTTTCGCTGATGCACATCGACAAAGAATACAAAAACATACCCCATGAATCTCTTTCTCTGGTTGACAGATGGATTTTATCCAGATGCTGTCGTGTTGCCGATAAAGTGTCCCTGGCCCTTGACAGCTACAGGTTCAACGATGCTGCCGCAGTGCTTTATAACTTTGTCTGGCATGAATTCTGTGACTGGTACCTTGAAGCCATTAAACCCGTATTGTACGATAAAGAGGAAACGAATCGCAAGGAAGCCACATTGAGCGTATTATGGCGCGTTCTTCATGACACGCTGATTTTACTCCATCCTTTCATACCCTTTGTCACGGAAGAAATTTGGGACAAGCTTCCAGAAACAAAAGATTCCATTATGAAATCCACGTTTCCTTTAGATGCCGCCGATAACGGTCTTTACAGGGATATGGAAGCAGAATCAACAATGGAGCTTATCTCGGGAATCATTTCCGGAATCAGAAACATAAGAGGAGAAATGAATATTTCACCCTCTCTGTCTCTGGCCGTTACCGTCCATTCACAGGAAGAATCCACCCGAGGAACCATAGAGCAGTACAAAGACATGATCATGAATCTGGCACGGCTTAAATCCTTGTTAGTGGAAAATACGGGCCTGGAACAGTTGAGCTTACCATTTGATAATCTTAAATCCTCGACGGCTGAAAATACGGTCCGGAGGCCAAAATCAGCGGCAACATCTGTGGTGGATAATGCGACGATCTTTGTTCACCTGGAAGGAATTATCGATTTTGCCCAAGAAATGAATCGCCTTGACAAGGAAATCAACAAACTGACCAATGAGTTAAGAACTGTTTCAAAAAAACTTAGAAATGAGGACTTTCTCAGCAAGGCCCCCAAAGATGTTGTTGAAAAAGTGAAAGAAAAACAAGAATCTCTCATGGAAAAACAGCAAAAACTTCAGGCGAATTTGGATAAGATTAGGGAACTTGAGGCTTAGAGCGTTAATTCGTAAACACGATGGCGTATTTTTATGTAGACAATAGTCCGCATAAGCTGAACTTCAAAAGTTTGAAGTGCCTAAAGTGAGCTAAAGTTGAGGAACGCGCTTTCAGCGTGATCAATTATAATTAAAATTGATAGAATACCTTAACTTTAGGCACTTTACACTTTTGTGCAAATACAATGAATAAACCAAGCTATAAATATGCAACCGTATTTACGAATACATGTACTTAGCCTGAACTAAGGTGAAACGATGTTATCATGAATTCCATACAACATCTCATTGAAATTGCGCTCAAAGAAGATATCGGTCCGGGAGACATTACCACCGATAACCTTATAGACCCTCAACTTAAAGGCAAAGGGTTCATCATCGCCAAAGAGCCCCTTGTGGTGGCCGGTTTGAATGTGGCCAAACAGGTGTTTCAGCACCTTGATTCAGAGGTTATATTCGGATCAGAATTTAATGATGGTGATGTTGTAAAAAAAGGCGATACGTTGGCCAACGTCAAAGGGAAACTTCGTGCCCTGCTTTCAGGTGAGCGAACCGCTTTGAATTTTCTCCAGCATCTCTCGGGGATTTCAACTTTAGTTCGATCATATATAACTGAACTTTCAGACAAAAATATACGTCTGGTCGATACCAGAAAGACCACCCCGGGCTGGCGTGTATTGGAAAAATATGCCGTACGAGTGGGTGGCGCCTATAACCACAGGATGGGGCTGTATGACGGTGTTCTGATTAAGGATAATCACATCGCTGCTTTTGGGGGTATCAAAAAAGCGATGGACCATATCAGAACCCGGGTATCCCATCTATTGAAAATAGAGGTAGAGGTTTCCAGTCTGGATCAGGTCAAAGAAGCGCTGGAAGCCAATGCCGATGTCATCATGCTGGACAACATGACAATTCGTCAGATAAAAGAGGCCACAGCCTTTATTAATAGAAGAGCAATCGTGGAGTTGTCGGGCAATGTGACAAAAAACGTTCTTAAATCCCTGGCAGACACCGGCATCGATATCATATCCGTAGGAGCCCTCACCCACTCTGCAAGATGTGTGGACATCAGTATGCAGATAATTCAGAACTTATAATAAAAACCTTATCCGGGAAATACAAAACCATGAAATGGACATCAGATGCCGAAGCTGCGATAAAGAACGTTCCCTTTTTTGTTCGAAAAAAAGTTCGTTCCCGGATCGAAAATGACACGGCAGCAGCTGGTAAAAAGATGGTATCGCTTTCTGATGTCAAGGCGGCACAGGCTCGATTTATGTCGAAAATGAGCTCGGACATCAAAGGGTATCAGATCGACACCTGTTTTGGATCGAGCGGGTGCCCTAATCCAGCAAACAACTGTGGTGTTCTGGTCAAAAAAATAGAGTTATTACTAGAAGATGCGAATCTTTTAAAGTTCTTGAAAGAACGGGTTGAAGGCGACCTCAAGTACCATAACGAATTTCGAGTGACCTTGGCGGAATGTCCAAATGCGTGTTCTCAACCTCAAATTAAGGATGTCGGAATCATCGGTGCGGTCATCCCGGAAATAACCGATGAAGAATGCTCAGGATGCAAAGCTTGCGTTGAGGCCTGTATTGAAACATGTGTTATTCTTGACGACGAAAACAATATTCCTGAAATTGATCATGAACGGTGCTTGAAATGTGGCAAGTGTATTCATGTGTGCCCCACCGGAACCATCGCAGCAAAAAGCAAGGGGTTTCGGGTTCAACTCGGTGGAAAGCTGGGCCGACATCCGAAGCTGGCCGTTGAGCTTGAAGGAATCTACAGTGAAAATGAAGTGTTACAATTGGTCAAAAACTGTATAGATTACTATAAAACACACAGCAAACATGGTGAACGGTTTGCAGAAATATTCGATCCAAAGGATTTTAACGTCGAGGGGAAAACAAGAAGTTAAGAAGGTTAGAAAATCAGAAGGTCGGAGGCACTTAATCATACCAACCTTCTTATCCTTCCACCTTCCCACCTTCTTTGCTCTTTGTCTTGTTACCTTGGTTTCCTGCTTTCCTCATTCCTCTTTCCTACTTCTATTTTGGTCAATAAATCCCCCCAGGTCATGGATTACGATGGATGGCAAACGGCCCCCAGGTTTGACACACCGGCATGACTTCAAGACGATTGATATTGATGTGGGGAGGAAGGTTTACGACCCAGTAAACCATTTCAGCAATATCTTCGGGAGTTATCGGTTGGGTTCCATCGTATACCTTTTCAGCTTTTTTTGCATCTCCCTTGAAACGGACAACAGAAAACTCCGTTTCCGCTAATCCGGGTTCTATATTCGTTACCCGTATGGCTGTTCCGTAAAGGTCGGCACGCAAATTCCTGGAAAACTGTTTCACAAATGCTTTGGTGGCGCCATATACATTTCCTCCTGGATAGGGCCAGTCCCCGGCAACCGAACCGATATTGACGATATGCCCCTGGTTGCGTTCGACCATGTCCGGAATCATCGCCCGTGTACAGTACATCAATCCCTTGATGTTGGTGTCCACCATTGTATTCCAGTCGGACATATCTGATTCATGGACCGGTTCAAGACCCAATGCAAGACCGGCATTGTTCACGAGGACATCAATTTCAGAAAACTTTTCAGGTAAATGTGTCAGTCCCGTCATTACCGCTTCTTGATCCCGGACGTCCAGTGAGATGATATGAACGGATGTTTCACCCCCCAATTTCTCCTGCAAAACTTTTAAACGGTCTTTTCGTCTGGCCGCCAAAATGAGGCGCCAACCCTCTTTGGCAAAGCGTCGGGCGCATGCTTCTCCAAAACCGGATGTAGCCCCGGTTATGAGTATGATGCCACTCATTGTGTTCTCCTTTCTGTTATGACAATACTTTTTTCCCGGTGATATTATTATCGAACCTTTTCTGATACGGTTGGAAGTCATATGGTGGTATACTTATAGAATGGTTTCAGGTTATTATAGAACAACATTTTCATTAAAATGCAATGATTATACCGTAAAATGTCATTTCAGATTCATGCAATATGTTTCCCCAAAAGGTTTAAAATATTATGATACGATAAAAATACGCCTTATTCACTCTTGACACAACTTTTTATTCAGCTTAGGAAATATTTAAGGCGTTGGAGGAAAAACCTGCCGCACCAGAGGTAATAACCTTGCTGCAACCTAAAAACACAAGAATGACTCGGCAGCGCAAGGTAATTCTTGAAGAGCTGCTAAAACAAAATGCTCATCCAAGTGCTGATGAAATCCATCAAATGGTACGCCGCCGGATGCCAAAAATCAGTCTCGGTACGGTTTACCGAAATCTTGAAGTCCTTGTCAACATGGGTAAAATCCAGAAATTGGAACTCAGCGGCGCTTTGAAACGATATGATTGGAATACGAATAAACATTACCACATTCGCTGTGTGTGCTGTGACCGGGTGGACGATGCCCCGATAGCACCTTTGAATCAACTTGAGAATGACCTTTATGGGGCAACGGTTTTTGAAATTATAGGACATAACCTCGAATTTACCGGGCTGTGTCCTGAATGTTCAAAAAAAGCGGCTCCGAACCATGCTGAGTAAATAGAAGCCATCTCAAAAACAGGATTTTGGTACAAGATCCCCCGTTAAAAGTCAGCGGGATAAAAAGGCGGGGCCGAGGTTCAACCCGGAGGTATACTCAAGTATTCCGAGGAATTGAGCCGAAGACCCAACACAGAGATTGGGCCAAAAGACTTTTTTGAGATAGCTTCTACTTTCAACACCAAATCTTATTTCCGATATCGAATTCAATTTCCAGTGCCCGGATGCAGGAAGACGAATCAAAAAGAGCCTTCACCCACCAGCGATATGTTTCATGTAAATAATCTTGAGTAAAAAATTCGAGTTTATTAGATTTATAACGGGTGTTTTATGATACATATATGTGTCATCGATCATCTATGAGACATTTTTTCAAAGGTGACCTGCTTTCATGCTCTTTAAAAATTATTCTGAAAGTCAGCAATTTAAGATATATCAAAAGTCATCGAATTCCAATTAAGTCAGGGTCGGATATAGCTATCCATATCAGAGGTTAAAATGCCAGAAAAAGTTATGTCGGGTTTTTGGTTTGGAACTCAAAATCTGGCACGGAATTTGATTAATGTTTTGGGAGATAGATAAAATCAATATATTTTAACACTTAACAACGGAGGTATACTATGGAAGGATGTCAACCCATTTTAAATACCGGCCTTCGTGGTTTTAAAGTTGCTACCACCCGGGTCGGCGATGTTGACGGTACTGCCGGAAGATTGATCTACAGAGGGTATTTGGTTCAGGATTTGGCAGGAAAAGTCTCATTTGAAGAGGTTGTCTATCTTCTTCTTTATGAAAGACTGCCTCAAAAAACAGAACTTGAAAATTTCAAGGAACAGCTTTTATCGGAACGGTCCGTACCACCTGGACTTATCACAGCCCTTGAAACCATACCCAAAAGTGCCCTTCCCATGGATGTTCTTCAGGCAGCGACTGCCTTGCTGGCACACTATGATCCTGACACCAGAGAACATTCTTCTGAAGCAGCATTCCGCATGGGAATAAAACTCATCGCAAAACTCCCAACCATTGTCGCGGCCTGGGATCGTATCCGAAACAATAAAAAACCCATTGATCCGGATCCGGAGTTGAGCCATGCAGCCAACTTTCTTTATATGCTAAACGGAACCATTCCGGACAATGAACTTACCGGCTTTTTTGATACCTGCCTGGTGCTTCATGCAGAACATTCCTTTAATGCTTCAACATTTTCTGCAAGACAGGTGGCATCTACAAGAGCCCACATGTATTCGGCCGTTGCTGCCGGAATAGGTTCCTTATCCGGAGAGCTGCACGGGGGTGCAAATACTCGCGTCATGGAGATGCTTCTTAAAATTGGTTCTGTAGACAAAGTTGAAGCCTATGTAAACAATCTGCTCGATACCGGTGGAGTTATCATGGGACTGGGCCATGCCGTCTACAAAACCGATGATCCCAGAGCGCATATACTGGCACCCATGTCCAAGAAAATGGGCGAACGTGTCGGAGAACCAAAATGGTACGAAATGTCTAAAGTTCTTGAAAAAAAGGGTAAGGAAGCCTTTAAACAGAGAAAGGGCAGAGACATTTATGTAAATGTCGATTTTTACAGCGCATCTCTGTATTATTATATGGGAATACCGGTAGACCTCTTTACGCCGATATTTGCCATCGCCAGAATTTCCGGATGGGCTGCCCATGTGATCGAAGAGCAGTTTGGCGGTGCTGCTTCAAAACCCGTACTTTACCGCCCCGACTCCGAGTACATTGGGGAGTACTGTGGTCCTGAAGAGTGCACCTTTGTACCCATGAATGCACGATAATGATCCATTTCAAGAAAGGTGCCGGACAGCGTTAACGGCCTGTTCTGAACGGAGTCAAGAAAGGAGCTCAAATGAAAAAGTGGCGATGTACGGTCTGCGGCTACATTCATGAAGGAGAGGAGCCGCCTGAAATATGTCCGGTTTGCGGCGCTGATCGAAGTAAGTTTGTTGAAATCATCGATGAAGAAAATGATGAAAAAATATCAAAAATAGACTCCTTAGAACCAGAAACTGAAGCAAAAGTAACAGATGCTCCAGGAACAACTCTTGAACCTTTGTCAAAATATGACCGGCTTTATCAACTGATCGTCAAGCATCATGTCCATCCGATTTCGGTTCATATCCCCAACGGCTTGCTTCCCGTTTCTGTTCTTTTTATCTTTTTAGCCGTCATTTTCAAATTCACCAGCTTGAGTCAGGCCGCATTTTATAACCTCATATGTGTTGTCTTTGCCATGCCGGTGGTCCTTTTTTCAGGGGTTATCGTGTGGCAAAAAAAATATAACGGCGTCATGACAAAATTATTTCTGACAAAGATGATTTGCGGTGGCGTGGTATCATTATCGGCCATGATCTTGGTCGTATGGTCTATTGTTGACCCCGGCGTGTTGGCACTGACTTCTGCCCATTTATTGGCGTTTCTCTTTGTTAACATGGTTATGGTTGGTGCGGCGGTTACAGCCGGATTTCTCGGTGGGAAACTCGTAT